>JBJHBX010000016.1:0-19512 GCA_050485725.1 Gemmatimonadales bacterium
AGGCAGCGGGGCGGGAAACGCGCTGGCTCCGGGCCCTCGCGGACCGGGGGGAGGAGGCCTGGCGAGGGTTCCTCGATACGCTCGGCGACGTGCCGCCCGATGCGGGGGCGGCGAAACGGATCATCGAGGCCGCGGAACGGACCTTCGATGACTTCGCCTCGGTGGGCCGGGCCCTGGAGCCGCTCCTCAGCGGTCTCGAACGCGAGCTCGCGAACGAGCTGAACCCCTACGCGGGGGCCCACCCGATTCCCCGGGAGGCCGCCCTCCTCGAGGCCGCCCTCCGCGCCGGCGAGCGTTCCTGGAAGGCATGGCCCTACTACCGCGAGCGATACGGCGAACGGGGTCGGGGCTTCACCCGGAGCGACAGCGCGTGGCTCGCCACCCTCGGTACCGGTTCGACCGACAGGGCGATCGAGCAGATCGTCTGGCTCGCCGACCTCCTCTCGAGCCGGGGGATGCCCCGCCTGCTGATGGAGGACCACCTGGCCATCCTCCACGAGGAGCTGACTGCATCGGTGACCGAGGCCCGCGGGCACGATCGCTGGGCATTTCTCCTCGAGGCCGCCCGCCTCCTGGCGGCGCGCAGGCGGGCCAGGGTCAGCGAGCGGGCCACCGCCGGTATCGCGCGGCGTTTCGACGCACGGGTGCCGCGTGAGCTCGCCGACCGCCTCCCCGGCACGGGGCGTCTCCTGGCGGCGGCCCTCGCCGACGAGGCCGACGGGCTCCGCGGGGCCACCCCCTCGATGGAACGTTGGCTCGCGGACCCCGATCGGTTCCCCGACGCATGGACCGCCGAGGTGCGCCGGACGCTCCGGGCCGGAAGGTCGCGACTCGGGCTCCGCTGAACGTGGATCTTGTGCAGGGGCGGCGACATGCCCAGAATCAGGGCAGGCGGGGCGCGCAGGCTGGGCGACCCCGCATCGCCGGCTCGCCCCGGGCACCACGGGATCCCCTCCCCTGGCCCCCGGGGGCAGCGTAGGAGAGGCTCCCTCTCCAGCCGGCCGATCCCACGGCGGCGCCGGAACGTCCCCACGGAACTCCGCAGGGCGCCGAACGGAAGGTTCCGATGATTCCCCTCCGGATTCGACTCTTCGGCGGCTTCCGCCTGTCCGTGGGCGACGCCCCCCTTCCCCGCATCGCGACCCAGAAAGCCCGGAGCCTCCTTGCCTACCTCGTCCTGAACCGGGACCGGAGCCTGCACCGCGACGTGCTCTGCGGCGCCCTCTGGGGGGAGCAGTCCGATGCCGAGGCGCGGAAGGCGCTTCGCAGCGCGCTCTGGCGGATCCGGTCGGTGCTCGAACCCGAGAAAGCAGACCGGGGCGCCTTCCTCCGGATCGAGGGTGACGAGGTGGCCTTCCCCGGGACCGCCGACGCCTGGGTCGACACCGCGGAATTCGAGGCCTGCGTCTCCGGCATCACCCCGAACCTCGACGGGGAACTCCCCACGGGTCAGCTGGAGCGCCTGAACCGCGCCGTTACCCTCTACCGGGGCGACCTCCTCGACGGCATGTACGACGACTGGTGCTTCCCCCATCGCGAACACCTCCGGATGGCGCACCTGACCGCCCAGGAGAGGCTCCTGGCCCACTACCAGGCACGGGGGCAGTGGCTCGCGGCGCTCTCGGTGGGGCGGGAGATTCTCCGCTCCGACGCCCTGCGTGAGCACGTTCACCGACGGCTGATGGTCTGCCATGTCTCCATGGGCGACCGACCATCGGCGCTCCGCCAGTTCGAGCACTACCGGGAGCTCGTCCGGGAGGAACTCGGCGTCGAGCCCCTGCCCGAGACCATGGAGCTCTACCGCTGGATCCGTGAACGGGGCTCCCTTCCCTCGCCCAACGGCGCGACCGCCGGAGCGACGGCAGCCGGCCAGGCGCGTGCCTCCCCCGCCGCACCCCTCTCCGACGAGATCGAGGAGACGGTCCGCAGCCTGCACGCGCTGATCGCACGCCTCGAGGCCTCCCGCAGCGCGAACGCGGACATCCGACCCACCCGGGCCTGACCGGTCCCGCTCGGGGACGATCCGGAGACGCACCCGGGACGTCCCGGTGACGCCGCGTCGCAATCTTGCCTCCCGGTGATGCGGGAACCGGGCAAGGCGGCCGGTCGTCCCCCACCCTCCCATCCCCCCCGCGACGCCCGGAGGAGGGCTCCAGCATGCCCAAGCGCGACGTGCAGTCCAGTGCCCGCATCCATTTCAACCAGGGGAAGGTTCCGGACGAAGAGATGCGCGGAATCGGAGCATCGCCCGAGCTCCTGATCACGCACGGAAGTCTCGACACCGGCCAGATCCGGTTCGAGATCCCCGACGGTGCCCTGGCCGAGATGATCGCGGGGAAGCAGGAGTCCTTCACGCGGGTCTATCGCACCCTCGACCTCATTCACCGGGACCTCACGGCCTTCTTCCCCCGGGTCGCCGAGCCGCTTCCCGCTCGAATCGAGGGGACGATCCTGAACCCCGACGGCACGCCGGCGGAACACGTGTCGGTCGAGGCCCCGGCCCCCGAGTACTCGAGCGCCGAGATCGAGGCGAACCCCGCCCTCGGGAGCCTTCGCTGGAGCATGCCCCGCGACCTCACCGATGCCCGGGGCGGCTTCGCCCTGTCTCTTCCCGCGGCCCCGGCGCCGACCGGAGGGCTCGTGCTCCGGGTTCGGGGTGGAGGGGCTTCGGCGGAACTCCGGGTACGCAGGGTCGAGCTCCTCGACACCCGGCTGGGGAGCCTCGTCCTTCCCCGCCCCGTGCCTCCGCTTCCCACGAGCGTGCTCGCCCGCCTGCGGGCCATCCAGTCCGACATCGTCGCGGGAAGCGAAGAGGACGTGCTCGCGAACCCGGGGGCCTTTGCCGCACCATCGCCGCAGGTCATGCTGGGCGAAGGCGACTGCGCACGCTACTTCCGGTCGGGGAGCGGTGTCATCGACCGCTTCAGGTACTCGGTCATGATCCGGCTCGTCGAGCCCCAGATGAACCAGTGGCGGCCGAGCTTCCGGATCGCGGGGACCAACGACCGCTACCTCCCCTTCCCGATTCCCGACGCTTCGGACTCGTTCTGGTCGGCCACCGGGGTCGGGAACGCCGTGGGACAGCTCCAGGGGCTCGGAAACCTGGTGCTCGTCAACCGGAGCCCGGTCTCGAGGCCCATCGACGTGACCGACTTCCACCGCCAGATCGAACGCGCGCCGGTCCAGCTCCCGAAGGCCTCCACGCTCGGGCTGGGCTACATCGTGGGGATGCGTCAGACCTGGATTCCCGCCGGGCTCTCCCTTGGCGACCTCGTCTACTCGCTCCCCCTGGCGCCGGGCGAACAGCAGCGGATCGCGATCCAGGAAACGCGCCAGTCGGCGAGCGAGCGCGAACTCGAGACCATGAGCGAGGAGGAGCGCCAGACCTTCACCGAGACCGAGGACGCCTCGGCGCTTGCAACCTTCAACTCGGCCTTCAACGAGGCCGCATCCGGCGGGAGCCGGATGCAGTCCGAGAGCAGTACCGAAAGCGGGGGCGGAACCTGGTCCACCGGGATCATCGGGGCGATCGTGGGCGGAGGAGGGGTGTCTGCAGGCTATTCGAATTCATCGTCGAGCGGAAGCACGAGCAGCTGGCAGAACACGAGCCGGGACTTCGCCTCTTCCTCGGCCCAGGAGATGCACTCGGCGCTGACCCGCGTTGCCGCGGCGAGCCGTCGCTCCACCCGCACCCGGATCCGGGTGGCGAGCGCCATGGAGCGCACGCAGGTCACGACCCGGGTGGTCACGAACAACAACCGGAACCACGCCCTTACCATGCAGTGGTGGCAGGTGCTCCGGCACTACAACGTGAGCTCCGAGGTCGACGACGTTCAGCTCGTCTGCTTCGTTCCCTTCGAGCTCGTGCCCTTCCTTCCTGCCGGACACCCGACCTCGCTCCCCGGCATGATGGGCCGGGCGGCCCTCCTGGCCCGCTACGACATGGTGCTCCGGTACCACGACGTCATCGCGCCCTTCTTCCGCCGCCACGCGGCTCACGCGTACGGGCTGCGCCAGCTCGCGGCCTTCGCGGCGAACCCCGAAATGCAGCCGGCCTCGTCGGGCGTCGAGCAGGAGGTGGTGACCTTCACCCTGGGCGGCACCTTCATGCCCTTCGAGGACCTCTTCGTGACCGCCGTCGGGCGCAGCGGCGCCCGCGTGGGCCCGATCCGGCTCGTGCCCCAGGGCGCGAACGGCACGGTGGAGCTCGCACCGGAGACGTACCGGTCCCGGAGCGAGCTGATCGGCCACCTGAAGTCGCGGAGGCTGAGCGGAGGAAACTCCACGCTTCGCGCCTCGATTCCCCTTCCGGCAGGGATCGGGCGCGCCGACCTGGTGCGGTTCGAGCTGACCCGGCGCTTCACCCCGCTGAGCTACAGGCTCGGCATTCCCGACATGAGCACGGTCAGCCCGCTGCAACTCGCCCAGCTCCTCTCCCAGCTCCACGTGACGCTCTCGCCGACGCAGCTCGAGGATGAGCTCGGGGGGCCCGTGGTGCGGCTGGCCGCGGCCACGCTGCCCGGCGGTGTGAGCTTTCTCGGGGCCGGCAGCTTCCAGTCGGGCGAACAGATGGGGTCGACGCTGCCGATCCCGACGGTCCGCGTCGCGCCGGTCCTCTCCTTTTCGGACCTGCTTCGAATTGAAGCCATGTTCCAGCACGTGGTCCGGAACACGGTGACCTACTCGAAGGCGGTCTGGTCATCGCTCACCCCCGAGGAGCGGGCCATTCTGCTCGAGCGCTACACCATCGGGGTGCCGGCGGGCGGCGTCACCGGCCCCGACCAGGAGGTGCCCCTCCTGAACTGCGTCACGAACCGGATCCTCGGGTTCTTCGGGAACGCCGCGATCATGCCCTTCGCGATTCCTGCCTCGGCGGCCGAGTCCATGCAGGTGACCTCGCGCGACATCCAGGACGCGCTTCTCCGCTTCCACCGCCAGGCCTTCCAGCCGACCCGTTCGTCGATCACCCTCCCCGCGCGTGGCACGCTGGGCGAGGCGGTTCTCGGGGGATGCAACGCTTCGGAGAAGATCGACCTGACCCGGTTCTGGAACTGGCAGGACTCCCCGATTCCGCAGGCCGACCCGATCCCATCAGGCGCGCTCGAGCCGGCTCGGGCCCTGGAGGGATTCGTCGAGGCCGGCGCCAGAGGCGGCAGTGGCGGAACCGGGGGCGCCGGCTCGGGCGCCGGTTCCTCGGGGAGCATCATCTCGATCAACACCCCGGGCTCGGGAGCTTCCCGCACCGCCCTGGCCGAGGCGCTGGCAGCCGGTGCACCCGACCTGGCCCGAGAGCTCGACATGACCGGTCGCGACGCGCTGCAGCGCCAGATCCAGGCCGATACCGAGAGCGCCGCCGCCGGGCGCAAGGAGGCCATCGACTCGGTGACGCAGATCCAGCTCCAGGCCATGAAGAGCGCGGAGGGGGTCGTGAAGGCCGTGGCCGACGCGGCCGCGAGCGTCGTGGGCGGCGGCGGCAGTGGTGGGGGAGGCGGCAGTGGAGGTGGGGGCGGGGGCGGGGGTGGCGGCAGCGGCGGTGGCGGCGGCAGCTGACCCGCACTTCGCCGATTCCTCGGGTCATCGAACCACCGTTCATCCCACACTTCATGCGGAGCCGATCATGCCAGACACCGAATCCACCTCTCCGGCCGCCGGCGTCGAGGCCCTCGCCTCCCAGGTGGCGGGCGCCCTCTCCGAGATCCTGCGGAGTTCCAGTTCTCCTGAGGTCCTGCAGGCGCAGCAGCTCCTCCTTCAGCGCCTGGCGCTCCAGGGCGACGTCTTCTCGTCGCGCATCCCGGTGCCAGGAAGCATCACGGAGGTGGGCGGATACGTGAATCTGCTCGAACGCCTGGGCGAAACCGAGATCCGTACGCAGGCACTCGCGGCCGCGCTCGGGGTCGCGGGTCCGAATCCCATGCCGGGGCTGACCCCTTCGGCCGGCGTCCTCTTCGACGTCCAGCGACCGAACGACCGGCCCCCCGGCGCGGCCGAGGCCACGACGCCCGTACAGGTGGCGGTGCGAAACGACTTCGCGCCGGCCTTCGACGCCGCCCGGCAGGCGTTCCACGATGCGGGGTGCATCCTTCCCCTGCTGGGCTTCGCGCCGGTCGGCCTTCCCCCGCTGGCTCCGGGAAACCCGTCGCCCCCCGACGACCTCCTGCTCCACCTGGGGCGTGTGATGCGCCTCATGCCCACGGCCGCGCTGGTGGACCCCGACGCCGATGCGCTCGCGCTCGCCCGCCTCGACGGCGAGACGACCCTCCAGGTCGTGGCGCGGCAGCTCGACCCTGGAGCCCCCGACGCCGGGTCCGTGAGCGGGGCATCGTGGGTCGCATGGAGCTGCGACGCTGCGGCGTGCACCGAATCCACCGACGACCGCGACTACCTGCCCCTGGCCCCGATTCTGAACGCCGCCGGCTGGTACCAGCCGACACCCGATGCACCGACCTCGCTGGGAGATGCCGGCCGCTGGTGGCGGTGGACGAACGTGACCGGGCTGGTTCCGGGCGTCACCCGGTTCGGCGACGAGCTCCTCCAGCGGCATGCGGCGGGTGTCGTCGCGGCCTCGTCGCTCAGGGACCACCTGGACCGCGTCTGGAACGGGGAGGACTTCGTGGCCTGAGCCGGCCGGGCCGGGCAGTCTCCACCGCAACCGCCCTACTCGCCGAGCCACCCGTGCGGCGCCCGCGCCCCCTGTGGACGAATGCCATGCCACCGGCTCCGGAGAACACCGCGGTTGCGGCTCGCGCGCCCTTCCCCGCCAGCACCGACCGCCTCTCGCGCGAGGGCGTGATCGACCGGGTCGCCGAGGGGCAGCACGGCGTCGTCACGCTGGATCAGCTGCGGGAGGCCGGCTTCACGGACAAGATGATCCGGGGGCGGGTCCGCAGTGGTCGCTTCGCACCGTTGCACCGAAGGGTGTACCGGATCGGCCCCCGGCTCTCGGCGCTCGCGTCGCAGATGGGGGCCGTCCTCGCCTGCGGACCGAAGGCGGTCCTGAGCCACCGGACGGCTGCGGCGCTCTGGTCGATCCTTCCCGACGAGCGCCCCGGCTCGGGGGTGGACGTGTCGGTCCTCCGGTCCGAAAGGGCCGGCGGGAACCCGGCCATCCGGACCCATCGAACGGGGAGCCTGCCGCCGGACGAGGTCACCGTGCACATGGCCATCCCGGTCACGACCCCGCTTCGCACCCTGCTCGACCTCGCCGCCATCGCCGCCCGGGTCGGATCCCGGCGACTCGACGGGGCGCCTCCGGCCGCCCGACGCCCGCGCGGACCGGACACCTCGGTAACCCTTCGAGAGCTGGAGCAGGCCGTGGCCAGGGCCGAGCGAGCGGGGCTCGTGACCCTCGGGGAACTGCAGGCCAGGATCGACCGCATCCCCGGTCGTGCGGGGGCCAGGCTCATTCGACGGATCGTGGCAGCCGACGGGGGACCTGCGATGACCCGCTCCGAAGCGGAAGCCCGTCTCCTGGCGCTCGTCCGCCGGGCACGGCTCCCAGCGCCGCGGCTGAACGCCCGGGTGGACCGGTTCGAGGTGGACTTCCTCTGGCCAGGTTGCGGCCTCGGGGTCGAGGTCGACGGCTTCGCCTTCCACGGCTCCCGATACGGCTTCGAGGACGACCGCGCCCGCGACGCCGAGCTGGCGGCCCGGGGCGTCCACGTGGTGCGCGTGACCTGGCGCCAGATCAGGGGGGAACCCGAGGCCGTCATCGGTCGGGTGGCGCGGGCCCTCGGCTGGGCCGAGGCGCGGGCCGCTGCGTCGTCTTCCACCGGGCCGGCGCGTCCGTGAGCGTGGGCCTGCCTAGGCGTGCGGAGGTGGCGGTCGCGGGGTAGATTCGCCCTCCATGGAACCCACGACCTCCGCCCCGCTCCGGGTGGTCTTTCCCTCCGGCGATCTCGAATGCGTCGCGGACCTCTACCTCCCGGGCCGGGAGGAGCTGCCAATCAAGGAACGGCCGCGCGAGGCGCCGCCGAGCGAGGTGCCGCCGGCCCATGAAGCCGGCGACCCCGGGCGAGGGCTGCCCAGGGGACCGCGGCCCGTCGTGCTCATGGCCCACGGGATCGGCGCCGAGCGGCGCTACGGGCTCGAGCGATACGCGCGGCGCTTCGTGGCCGCGGGACTGGCAGCCCTCGTCTTCGACTACCGCCACCTGGGCGACAGTCCCGGCGAGCCCCGCCGCCTCGTCTCTCCGGCGCGACAGCTCGACGATTACCGGGCGGCGCTCGCCTTTGTCCGGGAAGACGCCCGCCTCGACAGCAGCCGCATTGCGCTCTGGGGCACCTCGTTCTCGGGGGGGCACGTGCTTGCGCTTGCCGCCGAGTCGCACCCCGGTGTCGTGGCCGTCGTGTCGCAGATCCCCTTCGTGAGCGGCACCGCGAGCACGCTGGCCTTCCCGCTCCGGTACCACCTCCCCGCGATCGTGGCGGGGGCCGCCGACGCCGTCGGCGGCATGCTCGGGATGCGGCCACGCACGGTTCCGGTGGTGCGCGACATGGTCCGGGAGCCGGGTCTCGCCCTCCTCCCCTCGCCCGACAGCCATGCCGGTTACCTGGCCCTGGTCCCCGGGGACGCGCCGCCCCCCGACCCGGTCCCGGCCCGCGTCTTCCTCGAGGTGCTCCGCTACCACCCGGGCCGGCAGGCGCGCCGGGTCGCGGTTCCCACCCTCCTGGTCGCCGCCGGGAACGATGCGATCTGCCCCATCGGCGCCACCCGGAGGGTCGCGGCACGGATCGCGAGTGCCCGCCTCGAGACCTTTCCAGGTGGTCACTTCGATGTCTACCGCGGGTCGACCTTCGAGCGCGTCGTCGAGCTGGAGTCGTCCTTCCTGGCGCGTCAGCTGCTGGGTTGATCCCCACCGGGGCGGCCACTCCAGGGTTCGACGACCCCGATCGACCGAACGGGAGCGGGCCGGTCCACCGCGTCGAGCACCCCCCGGACGATCTCGTCGTCGGTGAGCCACCGCGCCCCTGCGACCCCGGTGGCGGGCATGTATCCGAGGAGCACGACCTCGTGCCGAACCGGGGCCCGGCGCCGAACCGCCGCATCCCGCGAGGGTCGCGGCGCCGACGGATCGCGCACGGCGCTGCCCCGAAGCTCGATGAGTCGTGGGCGACCGGCTCCCGGCTCGGCGGCGGCGGGCGTTCCCGTCGCCATGGCCCCGGCCACCGCCGCGAGTGCGGGGGAACCCTCCCCGTGAATCCAGCAGATCGCCAGGAGGAGGGGCCCCCGCGCGGAGACCGCTTCCTCCAGACCTGCCATGAACGCCGCATCATCCCCGTAGTCGAGTGACAGGGGATGCACTGCGCCCGGGGAAGCTGCGGCGAGGGCCTTCGCGACGAGCACATCGAGTCGGGTGCGGGAGCGCGCCACGACCGTGACGGCGTGGCCTCGATCGGCCAGCCCCAGCACCGCGCCCGCGAGCATGCCCGTGCCCCCCACGACCAGCGCGTGGGGGCGGCGGGACGTCTTCAAGGCGCCGCCCGCCCCACGAACAGCTCCACCCGCCCGTACGCGGGATCTCCCGTGTCGTGCTCCACCCGCCCGGCGTCGAATCCCGCCTCCCGCATCAGCCGGAGCCAGGTGGCCCGCGGGAAAAGCCCCTCCAGGTGCGTCTCGTGCTCGGCGTGGACGCGGCCGTCCGTCTCCCGCAGGAGGTACGCGTAGTCCACGCGGTAGACGCTCTCTTCGTCGTCGGGCTCGCGGGTCCACTCGAGGTAGCGGATGCCCCGGTCCGGACCGTCGCTTCCGCCGCAGTGGACCCCCGTCCGGAAGCTTTCGCGGGTGAAGTCCGGCGCGAAAAGGGCCGCGCCGCCGGGGGCGGTGTGGATCCGGGCGGTCTCGAGGGCCTGGAAGAGATCGTCCTCGGAGGTCATGTAGACGATGGCATCGTGGATCAGCACCAGGTCGAAGCTTCGCCCGAGGCGAACGGTGCGCATGTCCCCCTCGACATGCTCGCACGCCGGGTTCAGCGCGCGGCTCATGTCGAGCATCGGTGGCGACAGGTCCACGAGGGTCAGCGCGTAGCGTTCCGCCAGGTGAACCGCCACGTGCCCGCCTCCGCTCCCCAGCTCGAGAAGGGTGCGGGGCCGGTGGGCACATGCGCCCTCCAGGAGTTCCGCGTAGCGGGCCGCGTCCTCGGCGTACTCGCCGGGGGGGGAAAGAAGGGGCCACCAGTGCGCGAGCGGCCCGTACAGCTTCCAGGGAAGGGGCGTTTCCATGGAATGCAAGGTCCCGGAGATGCGAATGCGGGGCAAGGCCGTTCCGGCGCGGGGATCCTTGCCCCGGGCGTGGCGTGCCCGTCGAGGTCCGGAGCGTGGGCGTACCCGCCACGTCGCCCTTGCCACCGCCGGATCACGGCCGTCGACCACCGAAGCGCCCTCGACGACGGGATCCTGGAGAAGTCGAGGCCCGGGGTACATGGCTCGTGCCATGGGCCGCCGGGCAGACTTGTCGCGGGGAACCCCCGCACCTACGATGGCAGGACCTCTGCATCCCATCCCGCACCGGAGTACCCGATGCCGCGTTCGCCCCGCATCCTCCCCACCGCGCGCCGCGCCCGCACCCTCTTCGGGGCCGGCATCCTCGCCACCGGCATCCTCCTGCTCCCGCCGGAACCGCTCGATGCCCAGCAGGGAGGGATGCCGCCCGCGTCACCGACCGAGCTCCGTCCGATGACCTTCCTCGACGTGCAGGAGCTCCGCTCGTGGGGGTCGCCGGCGCCGAGCCCCGACGGACGCTGGCTGCTGCACACCGTGGCGACCCCGGACTGGCAGGCCGATCGTTCGCAGACCGACATCTGGCTCGTGCCGATGGACCGGGGGGCCGAGGGTGCGAGGCGCATGACCTTCACCGAGGAGAAGAACGAGACGTCCCCCTCCTGGTCCCCCGACGGCAGCTTCTTCGTCTTCCTGTCGAACCGCGATGCACCCCAGAACGCCCAGGGGCGAAACCAGCTCTACCTGATGCGAACGGACGGCGGCGAGGCCCGACAGATCACCGATGCCTCCGACGGCGTGTCGAACTTCGCCTTCTCGCCCGACGGCCGGTGGCTGGTGTTCCGGAGCGGCCCCTCGGGACGGGAGCAGCTGCATCGCATCCCCGTCGAACCCACCCCCCCGGACCTCCCCGGGCTCCCCGCCCCCGGCACGACCCACCTCGCTTCCGGAAGCGCCGAGGCGCTGACCTCGCACGAGGCCGGCGTCCAGTCGTGGGAATGGGCGCCGGACGGCGCGTCGATCTGGTTCATCGCGCCCGACTCGGTCGACGCCGACGAGCGGCTCAGGCGCGAGAAGGGGTTCAGCGTGAACATCCAGAACCAGGAGACGCCCCTCGCCTCCCTGTACCGGGTGGAGCTGGCTTCGAAGGCGGTGACCCGGGCCGCGGGCGACCCGGCATGGACGGTGTCGGGCTTCAATATCTCTCCCGACGGTCGCCACGTTGGGTTCACGGGCGTCTCGAGCGAGCGCTACCGCCGGAACATCACCGAACAGGGGCTCCACGGCGACCTCTACCTGCTCGAAGTGGCCTCGGGGCAGCTCGAACGGCTGACCGAAACGAACGAGGTGAGCCCCGGCGGGCCCTTCTTCTCGCCCGATGGGCGCTGGTTGGCCTTCACCGCCCCCGCCGACCTCACCCGCTACTCGATGGCGAACCGCCACCTCCACCTGCGGGCCCTCGGGGACCGGGGGGGCGAGTGGCGCATCCTGGGCACCGGGTTCGACGGGCACGTGGGCGTGGGCTTCTGGTCGGAGGACGGCTCCACCGTCTTCTTCAACGAGGGGATCCGGGCGACGCGGCAGCTCATGGCCCTCGACGTCGAGCGCGACGAGGTGCGGCAGGTCACGGCCCACGATGCCGCCCTCGCGGTGAACCGCGACGATGACACCGGGCTCCTCTTCGTGACCTTCCAGGATCCGTCCACGCCGTCGACCCTCTACCACGCCCCCTCCGTCGAGGCCCTCGCGGACCGGGGCAGCTGGACCCGGCTCACCGACGTGAACCCCCAGGTGCGCGGGTTCGCGCTGGGAGAGGCGCGGGAAATCACCTGGACCTCGACGGACGGAGTCGAGGTCGGGGGCGTGCTCACCCTGCCGGTGGGGTACGAGCCGGGCACGCGCTACCCGCTGATCGTCGCGATCCACGGTGGCCCTGCCTCGGCCGACGTCCTCTCGTTCAACGGCGGTTACGGGGCCCAGATCTACGCCGGCGACGGATACGCGGTCCTCAAGCCCAACTACCGGGGCTCCACGAACTACGGCGAGGCCTTCAGGACCGGGATCGTCGGGAACTACTTCCCCCCGGGATACGAAGACATCATGGCCGGGGTGGATCACCTGATCCTCGAAGGGATCGTGGACGGCGACCGGATGGGCGCGCTGGGCTGGAGCGCGGGCGGACACTGGTCGAACTGGATCCTCGTGAACACCGACCGCTTCCGTGCCATCAGCTCGGGAGCCGGGACCTCGAACTGGATCTCGATGTATGCCCAGAGCGACGTGCAGCGGAACCGCCAGTTCTACCTGGGCGACGAGCTTCCCTACCATGACTTCGAGCCCTACTGGGAGCAGTCGCCCCTCAGGCTCATCGCGAACGCCAGCACCCCCACGATGATCCACGTGGTGGAAGGCGACCCGCGGGTGCCGAGCCCCCAGTCGGTGGAGCTTCACATGGCGCTCCGGCAACTCGGCGTGCCCACCGAACTCTTCCTGTACCCGGGGCAGACCCACGGAATCACCCAGCCCCGGAACCGCCTCGTGAAGTCGGTGAGCGAGAAGGCCTGGATGGACCACTGGGTCCGGGGGATCGGGCCGGGATTCCAGTGGCGCGACGTGCTATCGACCCTCGAAGCCGCATCCGGATCGCCCGCCATGACCACCGACGCCGGGGGTGGGGGCTGAGCCGCCGTGTCGCTCCCCCGCACGCCATCGGCCGAGCATCGAGAGAGATCGTGATCGACGAAACCGACCGCCAGATCCTCCGGCTCCTCCAGGCCAACGCCCGGATCTCGAACGCCGAAATCGCCCGGACGATCGGCCTTGCCCCCTCTGCCGTGCACCAGCGGATCCGGAAGCTGGAGGAGTCCGGAATCATCGAGGGATACGAGGCCCGCGTGGCGGCTCGCCCTGCGGGACGGGGGCTGGTCTCCTTCGTCCGCGTCCAGACCGGCGAGGGAGCCGTGGCCTCGCAGATCACCGCACGCCTGGTGGCGCTTCCCGAGGTCCAGGAAGTCCACCGCGTGGTGGGCGAGGACTGCTTCTTCGTGAAGGTCCGGGTCCGCGACCCCGAGGACCTGGCTGCACTCCTCGACGAGAAGCTCCAGACCATTGCCGGCGTGGCCGCGACCCGGACCACCATCGTGCTGACCACCGCGAAGGAAACGGCTTCGTTCCCCCTCGACTCGACGAACGGGACAGAACCGGAGCAGGGCGCGTAAAATCATCGCGCGAAAACTTCTTGCGCCGTCGATTCTGTGTTGATTATCATGGATCAGTGACGAAGCTTCTGCGTTCTCACTGATCCGGAGTCCTCATGCCGCGGCCCACGGTCGGTCTCGTCCTGGTACTGGGCGTCCTCGCGTGGCCTGGCCCCGACCCGGCTGCGGCCCAGTCCGTTCTCGAGCGGACCCCGAACCTCGAAGGGGGATGGACGGGGAGCTCCGGCGTCCTTCACCTGAACGTGGTCCACCGGTTCTGGAGCGTGGGCGCCGGCGAAGACCGGAAGCTCGTGAACTCGCCGACCCTGCTCTTCGGCGGCACGCTCCCGGGGTCGGTCCTCGTGGCGGCACGGTACGCCTCGAACTCGCTCGTGGCAGCGGACCGTTTCAACGAGTGGGAATTCTCCGTCCGGCGGTCCCTTCCTCGCCTCGAGGACTCCACCCTCCGGGGCGCGGTCTCGCTGGCCTGGAACACCTCCGCCACGAGCCTCGACGGAGAGCTGGCGCTCGCGGCGTCCATGGCCGACCCCGGTGACGGGGGTCCCCCGCGCGCCCGCCTCTCGGGGGCGGTCCGGGTGCTCGGCGATGCCTTCGGCGCCGGATCCCGGGGATGGGGGCTCGCCGGCGGCGCGGTGCTCCGACTCCGGCCCGGCGCGGCGATCGCCGTCGACGCCGGTCGCACGAATGTCGACGATCGATGGGAGGATGCCACCTGGGGGGTTGGGCTCCAGCTCCGGCTTCCCGCGACTCCTCACACGCTGTCGCTCCAGGCGGCGAACACCCGAACCTCGACGCTGCAGGGCGCCTCGCGCCCGGGGCGCACCACCTGGGGCTTCGAGTTCACCGTCCCGGTGACCCTGGCGCGCTACCTCCCCGCGCTTCGAGGCCACCGTACCCCGGACGAGGAAACAGGGAGGGTTGTCGAGGGCCAGGAAGACCACCTGGTCACCATGACCGACGACATGCGCTTCCTCCCCGACACCCTCCGCATCCGCGCCGGGGAGACCGTCGAGTGGCTCAATCCGACGGCCGTGGTCCACACGGTGACCGCCCACCCGGACCGGGTCCGTGATCCCTCCGAGGTGTCCCTTCCCGAGGGTGCCGAGCCCTTCGACTCCGGGAACCTGTTCACCGGCAATCGCTTCCGATGGCGGTTCGAAGTCCCCGGAACCTACCGCTACCTCTGCATTCCCCACGACATGGTGGGGATGGTCGGCGTCATCGTCGTCGATCCCTGACCCCGAACCCCTGAACAGGAAGATGACCCATGCTCCCTTCCATCGTGCGCGTTTCGCAGCTCATGGTCCCCCTCGCCGTCGCGCTCGCGGCATGCGGCGGAAGCGGTTCCGATGACCCCGCGGGACCGGGAAACGGTGGCCCCCCTCCCCCTCCGGGCAACAGCGACCCCATCCAGACCACCTCGGTGAACGTGCAGGACAACAGCTTCTCACCGCCGGCCATTCTCGTGTCGACCGGGGCGACGGTCACCTGGAGCTGGTCGGGCAGCGAGCCCCACAACGTGACCTGGTCATCGGCGGGGCTGCCGAACTCGCCCACCCAGTCGAGCGGGAACTTCCAGGCGACGATGCCGTCGACCACGGGCGAACTGGTCTACTACTGCACGCTTCACGGAACCCCGACCTCGGGCATGCGGGGAACGATCCGGGTGGAGTGAGGGGGGGCCGCTGAACGACAGGGCCGATGTACCTTTCCCGGATCCCGCGGGTAACCCTGTCTTGCAGGTAGTCCTTCGGGCCCCCATCGGCCCGCGTCCGCCCTCTCTCCGCCTGCTGTCCATGACACCTGCCGAACGACGCCGGGAACTCGCCAGCGCCGCGACCCATGGCCTCGGGCTCGTGGCGAGCGTCGTGGGGGGAATGGTCCTCCTCGTCATGGCCGTGGGTTCGGCCGACGCCTGGCGCATCGCGAGTACCGCGATCTTCGCCACGACCCTCGTTCTCCTCTACGCCGCATCCACGCTGTACCACGCCGCCCGGTCCGGGCACCTGCGCGCGCGGCTTCGGCTACTCGACCACTGCGCCATCTACCTCCTCATCGCCGGCAGCTACACGCCCTTCGCACTCGTCGGGCTCAGGGGAGGGTGGGGATGGAGCCTCTTCGGCATGGCCTGGGGACTCGCCGTGGTCGGGATCGTCTTCAAGCTCCTCTTCATCGGGCGCTTCCACTATCTCTCGACGGCGACCTACATCGGCATGGGATGGATGGCGCTCGTGGCCGTGGGCCCCATGCTGCGACACCTGGATCCGGAGACCTTCGGCTGGATCGTGGCCGGGGGCGTGACGTATACCGCCGGCACCTGGTTCTACCACAGGGAACGCATCCCCTATCACCATGCGATCTGGCACCTCTTCGTGATCGGCGGAAGCGTCTGCCACGGCATCGCGGTGGCCACGCAGCTCTGACGAAGCGGGACCCCTGCGCGGAGCGCCGACTCGGCCGCCGGCGACGGTCGCGGGGCGCCTCCGGCCTGCCGGGCCGTGCGGTTCACGAAAGGCTTGCGCGGCCAAACGCTCGAATTAGCGTGGATGCGCGGAACGACGGGGATTCCCCCCACCGCTCCCCAGAACCTCCGATCGGGAGGCCCCATGAACCGCCTGCTCCCGGCGGCGGCGCTGCTCGTCGTCGCACTCGTACTGTTCACCACCAACGCCTGGGTCGAGCCGACCCGCTCCACCGGGACCGCGGGCCCCGCGACCGCCATCGCCGCGGAGCCCTCCCTCGAAGAGGTCCGCCAGGCGGCGGAGCGCTTTCGCGACGTGAAGGTCGCGCTTGCCGAGGGCTTCCTCGCCGACCCCCTGAACCTGTGCGAGACCGCCCCGATGATGGGATTCCCGGCCGAGGCCGGCGCCATGGGAATCCACTACTTCCGCCCCGACCTCCTGGGGATCACCGCTACCGAGCCCCGGGTGGACGGCACCGGCGTTCACACCGACTTCCTGACGCCCTCGATCCTGATCTATGAGCCCCAGGCCGATGGCTCGCTGGAACTGGTCGCCGTCGAGAACCTCGTCTTCCTGGAGGCATGGGAGGCTGCCGGTCATGCCGCACCGCCGCGGTTCCACGGCGTGGAGTGGGACCGCATGGTGGATGACCCGACGACCCCCGTCGACGAAGCCCATGCCTTCGAGCCCCACTACGACCGCCACGTCTGGGTGTTCCGGGACAACCCCAGCGGCGTCTTCGCGCAGTTCAACCCGAGTGTGAGCTGCGCGCACCACGTGGAGGGCACGGGCCAGGGGCACTGACCCCGTATCAGTCCGGGCCCGAGCGAAACCCCCGCGGGCCAGGTCGCGCGGGCCACGAGGCGTCCGTCCGGACCGAACACCTCGGCCCGCCGGTCCTCGTCCGCGGTGACGCTGCGCTCGACCCAGAGCCGCCCCTCGGCATCGAGGTGGAGTCCGACCAGCGGGGGCTTCCGCTCGGGCACGCGGATCGTCGGGCGCGCCTGTCCATCCGGCTCGAACCAGCGGATCTCGTACACGGATCCGAGCGCCTCGGCCCACCCGCCGCCCTCGCCGTGCGCCAGCGCGTCTGCCACGCAGATCCGGCTCCGCGCGTCCACCTCGATCCCGGAAACCTGGCCGAGCAGGTATGGGGCAGCTCCGTCGGCGCGCCCGATCTCGAGCCCCACCGATCCGGTCCAGGTGGGGACATCGGCCTCGAGGTCGACCCCCGCCTCGGGTGCGCAGGCGGCGAGCACCGGAAGGAGGATTGCGACCAAGGCGCAGACGCGAAGGGGACGGCGATTCAAGCCGTGACCCGTGGAGCGGTGGGGGGAGATGCGAGGCGACCGCCGGGCATCGTACGCGGACCCCCTGCGCGCGCACCAGATCGCACGCGCCATCAGCCCCTGGGCCGCGCGAGGCCCACCCGCTCGGCCAGTGCTTCGAACTCGGGCCGGCCCCGGAGCCCCTCGAGCCCGGGATCCACGCGCAGGAAGACCATGGAGTGCGCCCGTTCCGCGTAGGCACGCTCGAGCCAGGCCAGGGCGGTTTCCGGATCGCCGAGCGCTTCGTGCACCCGCGCGATCTCGTACGAAGGTACGTATCCCGCCCGCCCCTGGGCTGCGAGTTCACCGGCCAGACCGAGCGCCCCGGCCGTGTCGCCGCTCAGGGCAAGCGCCCGGGCGAGGGCGGCCCGGGCGATCGCCCCTTCGCCGGTCAGCTCGATGGCCGCCTCGAGTGCCGCGACCGCCTCATCGAGGCGCCCCAGGCGCTCCAGCGACTGACCGAGCCAGAGGTGGGCAAGCCCGAACGCGGGGTCGATCTCGAGCGTGCGACGGCACTGTGCGACCCCGCGCTCGTATTCGCCGGCGTAGTAGTGCACCCATCCCAGGGCTGCGTTCGCGATCAGCGAGAGCGGGTCGAACTCCTGGGCCCTGAGCATGGCGTGTTCGGCCTCGGGGAACCGGCCCATGGCCGTCAGGTGGTTCGCATACCACTGCTGGGCCTGCGACGAACCCGGCGCCAGGTCGATGGCGGTCAGGAAGGCCTCCTCGGCCCTTGGCCAGTCCCATGCGTGATAGAGTTCCACGTATCCGAGGGTTGCGTGCGCCGCCGCCAGCTCGGGATCCAGTTCCAGTGCACGCATCGCCGCGTCCCGCGCCAGCGGAAAGGTCTCGTCCGGGGGGAGAATGTCGTAGAAGCCAAGCACCGCCCACGCGTCACCTAGCGCCAGGTGGGCCCGCGCGTAGTCCGGTGCCAGTGCCACGGCTTCCTGGAGCACCTCCGCCGCGCGGAGCAGGTCGGGGCCGGTGCGGCGATGCCAGAGGAACCGGCCCTGGAGGTACTTGTGGTAGGCCTCGGGGTCGATGCGTCCGGGTGGCTCCGACCCGGCAGCCGCCCCGGCCGAGGCTCCGGCCGCGTTTCCCACCGCCGCGATCCGGCCGCGCAGCCGGGCGGCGATGGCGCCGGCAATGTCGGCCTGGACCTGGAGCACCTCCTCCATCTCCCGGTCGTAGCTGTCGGACCAGAGCGGGTAGCCCGTACCGGTCGACACCAGTCGGGCGGTAACCCGGAGCCGACCGTCGAAGAGCCGGATCGTCCCCTCGACGAAAGCGCCCACTCCGAGGGACTCGCCGATCTCGCGGGCGTCGAGCCCCCGGTCCCGGAGGGCAAAGACCGAGGTGCGCCCGAGGACCCTGAGGCCCTCCCCGGCACCGAGCAGCCCGATGAGTTCCTCGGTCATGCCGTCGGCCAGGTACTGGTGTTCGCCCCCGGGGCCCAGGTCCACGAAGGGGAGCACGGCCAGGCTTCCCGGCTCGACGGGGCTCCCGGGCGGGCGCGTTGCGAACCAGCCCGTAGCGCCCGCCACGAGGACGATGGCTGCGACGACCGCGACGCGCAGGGCCGGTCGGGGCCGGGCCCGGGCCTTCGCGACCTGCGGCATGGCACCCCGCTCCGGTGCCGGCACCTCCACAACCGGCATCTCCACCGCCGGCGGCGACCTGACCGCACCCCTCGCCTCGCGGACCCGCGCGAGGAGCGCATCGATTTCGGGGCCGGGGTCGTTCCCGAGTTCCTCGCGTGCGAGGGCCGTGTGCGCCCGGGCGTGCCGGGCCGCCGCACCGTCCTCACCGGCCATGGCCAGCGCCGCAACATGTCGAAGCGCCACCCGGGTGCTGAGCGGGTCGAGTCCCTCGGCCGTCCGCCACCAGCGGATCGCCTCGTGCAGGTCCCCCCGCGCCTCTGCCGCCTCCGCAAGCGCCTCCACGGCGCGGGCATGCTCCGCTGCCAGTTCGACGCGAATCCGGTCGCTCCAGTGCTCGAACGCCTCGGCGCCGGGAAGGAAGAAGCCGTCCAGGAACGGGCCCGCGTAGCGCTCGACGGCCCTCCCGAAATCGCCGGCCCGCATCGCCTCCCGGAATGCCACCGCGTCGCAGGGAAGGACGCCTGGGTCCAGGCTAAGCTCATCCCCCGTCGCGACCACGGCTTCGGAACCGAGCGCCCGGTGGATCCGGTAGATGGAATCGGAGAGGAGCCGCCGCCCCCGGGCCTCGCGTGCGTCCGGCCAGAGGTAGGCCACCGCCTTCTCGCGGCTCAGTCGCGGATGAAGCGCGA
>JBJHBX010000017.1:0-19216 GCA_050485725.1 Gemmatimonadales bacterium
GTGAAGGAGGAGGCGCCGGAGAACCCGCCCATGGAGGTCATCGAGCGGGCCTACATCGAGTGGGTGCTCCGGGCCGAGGGGGGGAACAAGAGCCGGGCCGCCGAGGTCCTGGGCATCGACCCCTCCACCCTCTATCGGAAGATCGCCCGCTACGGGCTGGCGGAGGGGTAGGGGCCCGGCCCCGGCCTGGGCCGCAGCACGAGGTGGAGGGCCCGTTCCCCATCGAGGGCCCGCACCTTCTCCAGCTCCGGCCCGGGACCCCCTTCCTCCCCGGGCTCCGCCTCGAAAAGCCGGAGCCCCGCACCTAGGAGCACCGGCACCATGTGCAGGCGGAGCTCGTCGAGGAGTCCGAGGGCCAGGAGGCGCCGGATCGTGTGTGCCCCTCCCATGACCCCCACATCCTGCCCTCCCGCCGCCTCGCGTGCGCGCCGGATCGCCTCTTCCGGACCCTCGGTCACGAAGGTGAAGCTCGTGCCCCCCGGCATGGTGAGGGGCTCCGCGGCCCGGCTGGTGAGCACGAAACAGGGCTTGTGAATCGGGGGGTTCTCCCCCCAGGCGGGAAGGGAGACCTCGAAGGTCCGGCGTCCCATGATCACGGCCCCTTCCGACGCGGCCGAATCGCGCAGCACGGCAGCATCCACGCCGCCATGCGATGCCTCGAAGTCGGCGCCCTCGTCGTTCACGTCGTCACCGTACCAGATCAGCCGCTCCCCTCCGGTGCCCAGGGGCGCCTCCGGAGAGATGTCTTCTCCCGCCACGAACCCGTCGAGGCTGATGTCGATGTCGGCAAAGACCCTGGCCACATGCGCTCCTTCCCCGATCCCGGGGTTGAGGGGTAGTCGTTTCGTCCCGTACGGAAGCTACGATCACGGGGGCTGTGGTGTGACACGGGGGTTCCCTGCGCATGGGCCTCGGGTCGATCGCCGCGTCGAAGCGAAGCGAACGCCTCGGCATGGGGCCACCTTCGCATCCCTGCCCCCCCTGACCCCTCGGAGCCATCCGCCCTCTTGCCCGATTTGGGTCTCGCCCATTATCCACAGTGGACAGACCCCACGCCAGGAGCCCTTCGATGACCATCCTTACCGTGGACAAGCGCGGACGCAGCACCCTCCCCGAGCATGTTCGACGCGATCTGGGGATCGGGAAGGAAGACACCACCCTCCTGATTCTCGAGAAGACGGAGCGTGGTACGTACGAGCTGGTACCCGCGGCCGTGGTGCCGAAGGACCAGCTCTGGTTCCATCATCCGGAAATGGAACGTCGGGTCGCCGAGGCGGAGGCGGACTTCCGGGAGGGGCGTTCCACAAGCACCCCCACGCCGGACGAGGCGCAGGCGCACCTGGACCGCCTCAAGAAGAAGGGGTAGAGGAACCGTGGCTCGGAAGCGGGCGTTCCTCGGGGCCGAGTGGTCGAGGCGCTGCAACCGGAGCTATGAGAAGCTGACGCACGAGCAGCAGAAGGGAGTCGACAAGCTTGTGCTCGCGCTCCTGAAGCAGCAGCCCACCCCGGGAATGCGCATCAAGCCCGTGGCACCGGAGAAGTACTACTTCGAAGCCCGCGTGAACGACGGAGACCGGGTCATCCACCGGATCGAGGGTGGCAAGGTGTGGTTCGTGGACATCGTGGTGCACGACGACATCGGCCGCTACGGCAAGGCGCTCAGGGAGGCGTTCTGATTCGGACCGTGGGCTGAAGCGCGGCCTTCCGTTCGTTCGGGGGGGCAGCCGGATCAGCCCTCCCCCCCTCGCCTCCCGCGCCGCATCTTCCTATTCTCCCCGACGGCGCCGCCCGGTCCTCCCTGCCGCCCCCGACCTTCGCATCTCCACCCCCCCGCCATGACCCTCTGGTCCGTCAACCACCGCGGTCGCCCCTCCCCTCCGCCAGGCCCCCCCCTTCCGTGGGAGTCGGTGGTCCTCTCGGTGGTCATTCCCACCTACAACGAGCTGGCCACGGCCGAGCGCCTCCTTCGCCGGGTGCGCGAGGTCCCGCTCCGGCTCGAGGTCATCGTGGTGGACGATGGCTCCATCGATGGCACCCGCCCCCTCCTCCAGGCGCTCCACGCCGAGGGGGTCGTGGACCAGCTCATCCTTCACGACCAGAACCAGGGAAAGGGCGCGGCCGTGCGCACGGGCTTCGCGGCGGCCACGGGCGATGTGGTGGTGATCCAGGATGCCGACCTCGAGTACGACCCCTACGAGCTTCCCCTCCTCCTGGAGCCCATGCTCGAGGGATGGGCCGATGCGGTGTTCGGCTCGCGCTTCCTGGGCGGCGGCCCCCAGCGCGTACACATGTTCTGGCACTACCTGGGCAACCGGACCCTCACCTTCGTCTCCAATGTCTTTACCGACCTGAACCTTACCGACATGGAGACCTGCTACAAGATGGTCCGCCGCGACCTCCTGCAGACCCTCCCCCTGACCTGCAACCGCTTCGGAATCGAGCCCGAGCTCACGGCCCGCCTCTCGCAGGCCGGGGCGCGCATCTACGAAATGCCCGTCTCCTACCGGGGCCGCTCCTACGCCGAGGGGAAGAAGATCGGGTGGAAAGACGGCATTGCCGCCTTCTGGCACATCTTCCACGCCAACGCCTTCGCTCCAAGGGCCCCGCGCTTTTCCGGTCCCCCCCTTCCGGAGCTTCTCGAGGCCCGCGAGCAGGGGGCGGAAGCCGGCGAGGACACCCCCAGCCTCACCCCCGGGTAACCTGATGTTTGCTTGTATGCGCAGATAAGCAAACATGCCTTCGTCCCGGCCTCTCTCCCGGCCTCCCTCGCCGCCCTTGCCCCGCCCTCCCGCCCGGTCTTCCGACCCTGCGCCGCCCCTCCTCCTCCGCCGCGGGGTGGGGCTCGCGATCCTCCTCCTGGCCCTCCTCCCCCTCTGGCGCTTCCTCCCCGGGCGCGACACGGGGCTCGCCGGCCGAGCCACCGCCGAGATCGTGGGGACGCAGGTGGCCTTTCTCTGGAGCGCCTTCGCGCTGACCCTGGGGATGGGGCTTCTCGGGGGACTCTTCCTGAAGGGGAAGGCAGCGGCCCGGATCGGCCACGCCCTCACCCGGCGCCTGGGGGGTCTTTCCGCCGGGGGGCTCGCTGCCGGGGCGGGGGCGGTGTCGTTTCTGGTCACGGCGCTGGCCGCACGCATCGTGTTCGAGGGAAGGCCGAACATGATCGATGCCCTGGCCCAGCTCACCCATGCCCGCTTCCTGGCCGAGGGGCCGTGGGGCACACTGGGGGGACCGGCCGACCTTCCGGTGGCCTTCTTCCACCTCCAGAACACGGTGCTCACCGAGGCGGGGTGGTTCTCCCAGTATCCGCCGGGGCATGTGGTGCTCCTGGCCCTGGGGCTCGCCGCCGGGGCGGTCTGGCTCGTGGGGCCTCTCCTCAATGCAGGGACGGCGGCCCTCTCCGTGCTCCTCTTCGTGCGGCTCCTGCCCGAGCGGCCCACGCTGGCCCGGGGGGCCGGGCTCCTGGTGGGGGTGAGCCCCATGCTCGTGGCCCATGCGGCCACCTACATGAACCACGCCTCGGCGGCCTTCTTCGGGGTGCTCGCCCTGTATGCCGCGGTGCGGGCGGGGGAGGCGGGTGCTTCGCCCGGCGGTTTGCATGATCCGGGACGGGCCGTCGAGGGCGGGGATCTCGCCAGCGGGTCCGCCCCGGGTGCGCTTGCCCGGGGCTGGTCCGTGCTGGGCTGGTTCGCGCCGGGCTGGTCCGTGGTGGGTTGGGCCGCCCTGGCAGGCGCCGCCGTCACCGCCATGGCGGCCATCCGCCCCCTTTCGGCCCTGGTCGTCATGACGGTGGTGGCGCTGGGGGTCTGGCTTCCCGGCGGAGGGCGCGCCGCACTCCGGGCCGCGCGGGGGTGGATGCCGGGGTACGGGGCCCGGGCCGGGGCGGCGGTGGTGGGTGGGCTTCCCCTTCTCGCGGCCCACCTGGCCTACAACCGGTGGGCCTTCGGAAGTGCCACCACCTTCGGGTACGATGTGGCGTGGGGGGCGGCACACGGGCTGGGCTTTCACCTCGACCCGTACGGAAATGTCTTCGGTCCGGTGGAATCGCTCCTCTACACGGGGGCGAGCCTCGCCGCCCTGAACCTGAACCTTCTCGAGGTCCCCCTCCCCCTGGTGGCCGGGGTGGGAGCGTACCTCCTCCTCAGGCGCACGGCTCTGCCCCGGGGGGAGCGGATCCTGGCGCTCTGGGCCCTCCTCCCCGTGGCGGCCAATGCCTTCTACTGGCACCATGGCTACTTCATGGGGCCCCGCATGCTCACCGAGTTCGTGCCGGCCTGGGTGGCCCTGGCCGGGGTGGCGGGGGTGGCCCTCCTCCAGGCGGCGCCCCCGGAGCTGGCCTCCCGCGGCCCCGACGGCCCCTCCCCCCGGGGCTTCGTGGCGGCCACCCTCCTGGCCGGGCTCCTGGCCGGGGCCTTCCTGGGGCCGGCGCGGGTGGGGAGTTACGCCGCCAGCGAACGCCCCCCCCTTCCCGGCGAGCTGGAAGGGGTGGGTCCGGGGGCGGTGGTCTTCATGCACGGGAGCTGGGAGGGGCGCATCCTCTCGCGCCTGGTGGGGGCGGGGGCTCCCCTGCATCTGGCCGAGACGGTGGTGCGGCAGAACCCGGCCTGCGCGGTGGAAATGGCGCTCCTGTCGTGGGAAGACCGGCCGGCTTCGGCAGCCCATGACGACCTTCGCCAGACCCTGGACCGGGCGGGGCTCGATCTCGAGCCTCGGCCCCGGGCCGAGCTGCCGCGGGAGGCACTGGGGCCCGGATCCTCGGCGCGGATCAACCGGGAGGAGCCCATCCCCCCGGAGTGCTACCGGGAGGTGTGGGCCGATCGCTTCGGCGCCTACGATCCCTCCGGCCTCTTCTGGGCCGGGGCGCTACCAGCGGTGGCCGGTGGGGCCCCGGGAGAGGGATCGCCCGGGTCATGGCTCGTTCCCCTTCTGGCCCGGGATCTGGGCCCCGAGCGAAACCGCGAGCTCCTGGCGCGTTTTCCCGGTGCGCCGGCCTGGGTCTGGGCGGCCTTCGAGCCCGCGGGGGCGCTGGAGCTTCGGCCCTACGACGGGGGGATGGCCTTGCTCTGGGGGGACGAGGCGGGGTAGGGGGGTCTTGCGCGGGCCGCTTCATGGCAACCTGCCGGACTCCCTGCAAACGCCTTGCAGATTTCAAGACGGAAAGGGAAGGGGAGGGGATTGAAGGGGCTGCCGGGATGTGTTTGTAAGTGCATGTGCAGAAGGGTGTTGCAACTCTTTCCGCCCCACTTGGCACGGCAGATGCACTCTCCCCGGCCGGTCAGAGACGGACGACCGAGCGTCCGCGCAACCAACCCCACCCCACCCCCTTGGGAGAACACCATGAACAAGAAGGGATTCACCCTGATCGAGCTGCTGATCGTGGTCGTGATCATCGGCATCCTGGCTGCCATCGCGATTCCGCGTTTCGGCCAGACCCGTGAGCGCGCGTTCGTGTCGGCCATGCAGTCCGACCTCCGCAACCTGCAGACGGCGCAGGAGCAGTACTACCAGGCGAACAATTTCCAGTATGCCACGACGGCTGAGGCCCTCACGGGTGGGACCACCCCGCTCCTCACCCTGTCGAACGGTGTCGAGAACCTCACGATCGTCGCCTCCGGCGGCACGGGCTTCACGGCGTCTGTTACCCACGCCAGCCTGCCCCCGGCGCGCAACGCCTGCGGGATCGCCGTGGGGACGGGCGACGATGGTCAGCCTACGACCAACCCGACCATCTCTACCGCGAGCAACGGCGTCATCGCCTGCAACTACAACTCGCCCACGGGCTCGTAACGCGGAATCGATTACCGGAATGCCCCCGGGGAGGATCCCCTCCCCGGGGGCGTTTTGCGACCTGGATCCTCGGAAGAGGGGGTCCCCACCAAGGAGGAGGGTCCCAGTGAACATTGAGACATGGTGCGCGCGCCCCCTCCGACGGGAGGGCTTCTCCTTGATCGAGCTGCTGATCGTTGTGGTCGTGATTGGGATTCTCGCCGCCATCGCAATCCCCAGGTTCCAGCAGGCCCGGAACAAGGCCTTCCAGGCGACCCTTGTGTCCGATCTGAAGCATGTCGTCACCGCACAGGAATTATACTGGGCTCGGAACGAGACCTACTCGACGGACATTCTTTCCCTTGGAATCACCGTTTCACCCGAGGTCTCCGTGACCTTCGCAGACGTTTCGAACACGTCGTGGGGCGCTTCTGCCACGCACACCGCCATGCCGGGAGATCTGTGCGCGGTATTCTCTGGAGGGTCCGATGCCACGCCGATCGATCCAGCCGAAGTGGCCGATCGAATAAGCTGCACCTTCTAGGCTGGAGGGTTCCTCGTCTCGATCACCGATGGGCCACCCTATGCCACGATGCTGGTCGCCGATGGGGCCGGTACGGGGAGTGCGTGGGCACAACCGACCAAACCCCGGATCTTCCACACGGCGGCACAGAGGTCCTTCCGCGCTGGGCGCACCATCAATCCTGCTCCAGCGTCTTGCTCCGGTAGCCGCCGCTCCCTATCCTGCACCCTCTTCCATGCTAGACCATGGGTGGTCCCGGAGGCACCAAGGCTGAGCGCCTCGTGACAGGACGGAAGGACCAAGCTGAGCCCGTAGCTTGGGTGTTCACATCGGTCTCTCAGCGCGAACGGAACTACCTTGGTGGCGGCTCCGCGATCCAAACAGTGAAACAGATACCCGACCCGGGCATGTCGCTTGCGCCCCCAAACCATTAGGTGCAGGGTGTGTTGCGAGAGCGGGCGGGTGCCTCATGGGGAGCGCTCTTTGTGGGATGGTCGAGTCACTGGCGCAAAGCCAGGAGCCCTGTCGGAGCCGCGGCAGCGGTCGGAGCCCTGGTTGGCGCGCTGATCCTCCTGCTCGGCGTAGTGGACTTGCTCTTCGAGGCCGGATTCGAGAAGACGACCACATCGATCTTTCTGGGGTTCCTGTCTGCACCCTCGAGACTCTGGCTCCAGGTCGCGGGCTTTCTCTTGGCCTTCCTCCTGTTGCATGCCGCTTTCGCCTCGGTGGTCTTCGAGCTTCCGCGCTCCTTTCTCGCGGTGGTAATCCCCGATCACGTCAGGATGCGAAGGGCACAGTTGCTCGTGGCACTGACTGCAACGCTTAGCGTGCTCCTTCTGAACGCGAGAGTCTTCCCGCACTCAGCCTACGGGCATGCGCTAGCCGACCTGATGGACTCGACCGCCGCGTTCGTGGTCGTTGTCCTGATGGGTTCCGCGTCTCTTGTGGTCGTAGGGCTTGGGACAGCCATGCGGATTGTTGCCATGCTCAAGCGGAGACCTCGAGAAGCGCGTTCGCCCTGGTTTCTTCTCCTCGTCCCTTTGGCACTAGTGATCGGGGGAAGCTTCGCTCTGGCTGGCCAGGAACCCGATCCTCGGACAACCTTCCCGGAACGACCCAATGTTGTCCTCGTAGGCGTCGACGGCTGGAGGCTGGACGCTGCGCCGTTAACGGGCGGAAACCCCGGGCTCATGCCGTTCATGGACTCTCTGTTCAGTCAATCAGCGGTCATTGCGGAAGCGTACACCCCGCATGCACGTACGTACCCAGCATGGATGTCGATACTGACGGGCAAGGAACCGCCCGACCATGGCGCACGATTCAACCTTATCGCCGATGAGCACCTTGCTCCTGGCGTGACGCTGGTGGAGCTGTTGGGGGAGCTGGGCTACTACTCCGTGTTTGCGATGGACGAGCGGCGGTTTGCAAACATCGGAACGCATCACGGGTTCGACCGAGAGGTGGGCCCGCCGGTTGGGGCTGCAGACTTCCTTCTGGGTGCCTGGGGCGACTCGCCGCTGACAAACCTTGTGGTCAACACGGTGGTTGGAAGGCTGCTGTTTCCCTTCAGCCATGGGAACCGCGCGGCCGCGTCGACCTATCGCCCGGCCACGTTTGACCGCGCCCTCGCCAGGGCCGTTCGGGCGGCACCCGACCAGCCGCTCTTCCTGGCTGTGCACTTCGAGCTACCGCACTGGCCGTACGTTTGGGGAGAGAGGACGACCCGTCAGTTCGCCGACGACTCGGTCAGAGGACCCGGGGGCTACCTTGCAACGCTGGCGCGCGTCGACGAGCAGGTGCGGGAGCTCTTTCGGGCACTCGATCAAGAGGGGTTCCTCGATCATGCCGTGATCGCTGTATTCTCGGATCACGGCGAGTCGTTCGCCTCGCAGAAAGTCGGATTCAAGAACACGAATACAGGTCGGCTACGTCAGGAGCGCTACGGACACGGAACCGACGTTCTTTCGCTTTCACAGTATCAGGTACCCCTGGCACTTCTGCGAAACGGGCCGTCGAAGCGGGTCACGCCCGGGTTGAGGCCCATCCGAGGCTCGCTGGTCGACCTCTTTCCAACGGTGGCTGAGTGGGTCGGTTTCGAGGTTCCGGCGGGGGTGACCGGGCTGTCGCTTGTTCGGGAGTTGGAGACGCCCAGCCGAGCAACTTGGGATCGCCCTCTTTCTCTTGAAACCGGCTTCACTCTACCGGCCTTGCTCGGTCCGGACGTCGATGAACGTCAGCTTCTGGATGAGGGGGCGGCGTACTATGACCTGAAACGGGACGGGCGGCTCACCCTGCGGGGCGATCGCTTGTCCGAACTCCTTTCGGAGAAGCAGCGTGCCGTCTTGCTTGACCGTTGGATCCTGGCCGCGATCCCTGGGGCCGGAGGGCAGGGCGTCCCCCAGCTTCTACTGGCGGACTTGCGGTCGCAGGAGTACATCGACTTGTCTGACGGCGTCCTTCCCGGAGCCCCGGTCGGGGAGCTTCTGGGGCATTTCTGCGAGCGATTTTCTGGCGAGGTGAGACCCCTCTTCCTAGACCCACCCCCGATGTGGGTCCAGCCGGGGCTGCTGGCCCAAAGATGTTGATCGTGCAGGACTCGCGGTCGTGGTGGACGCGAGTACTGATCGGACGTGAGGTCAGCGGCTGGATGCTGCAGCTCGTGCCTGTCCTTCTCCCATTCGATCTCTTCGGGATGCGGAAGGGGCGATGAGACCAAACGGAAGCGAGCAAGGTCCCGGCCGGCTCCCTGAGCCGACCTTCTGGAGCACCCTGGGGCGTCCGGGTTCGATGTACCTGATCGCCGAAGCTCTCGGCAAAGGGGGCATCTATCTGCTCTTCATCGTCCTTGCGGCGTTCATGGCCGTCGAGGATTTCGGCCTCCTCAATGTGTTCATCTCGATGCTCACTCTGGCAGGGGTCGCAGTCGGGCTGGGACTCCCAGACGGTGTAGTCCGTTCTCACTTCTGGGATGTTCGTTTCTCGTCCGTCCTAACGGTAGCGATCGGCGCTCCGATCGTTCTGGGCCTGCTGCTCGTACTCTTGGGATCGATCGCGGGTGATCCCCCGGCGGGTATGCTCGGGGTCCCGAGAGCAATCGTCACTGCTTCGTCGGTTGGCGCGGCCCTGCTCGCGATCCGGCAGGTTTGGCTGGCTGTGCTCCGTGCACGAAGCGAGACGGGGCGGTACCTCCTCTTCAGGGTCTCCGAACCAATTGTGTTCGCCCTCCTTTTGGGCTGGTTCATCGTGAACTCGGGGGGGATCCGTTACGGTCTGGCGGTCCAGGCCTACCTGGGTGCGCTGGGCGTTGGGGCGATGTGGACCGCCGTAGCGGCGATCGTTCGGTTCGGCGCGAGCCTGGACCGGACGGTCCTTTCTCCCCTGTTCCGCTACTCGATCCCGCTCGTGGCCCACAGTTTCGCCATGACCGGGCTCGCGCTCTTCGACCAGGTCGTGATCCAGCAGCTTCGGGGACCTGGCGAAGTGGGGGTCTATGCTTTCGCCTACCGTTTCGGCATGGCCATGACCTTGCTCATCGTCGCCTTCACGAACGTCTGGGGCCCCCTAGTGCTGGATCGCATGCACTCGAACCGGGAGGCAACGCTCTCGGCACTCTCGATCGTAGCGTTCAAGTGGATGTTGGGGACGGCCCTAGTCCTATCGTGGGGCTTGCCCCTTCTGGCACGAATGGTCGGTGGGGCGGAATATGCCGGCACCGCGGCGCTCATCCCGGTGATCATCTATGGGTACCTATGGATGATCCCCTACAGCCTCCTGGCCTCCGTGCTTGCTTTTCGCAACCGCTCCGCAGCCCTTGCGTCCGCGAGCGGCACAGCCTTCCTGCTGAATGCCGTCCTCAACTACCTGTTCGTGCCGATCTGGGGGGCCACCGCGGCGGCCTGGACGACCGTGATCAGCTATGCCGCCCTCGCCGTGCTCGCCTATTTCCTGGCGGCGCGCGACCGAGCCCTCGTGCCCTGGGCTCGATTCGCCGTAATCCTGCTGTTTTCGGCACCTCTCCTCCTCGCACCCGTTCTGCTCCTGGGGTACTGAACGCCCGCCCTGGGGGGGGAACACGCCGGCCCGCTGCGGTCTGGGCTTGTGTCTTGCACTGGCGGTGGCTTAAAGTGACGCCGTGGCAGTGCCCGCGAAGCGCGGAGCGAACTCTTAGATGGCTAGAGGACGAAGTGGCACGAATCCTGTCGGAAAGCGAATCGGGGGAGCATCCACGGATCGACCCAGACAAGGTGAGGGACTTCTTCGAGGTCCGGGCGAGAAAGGCAGAGCGGCTGGGCCCGCTGCGGGCCGTGATCTACCAGGACCGGCATCCGGACCTAGCAGAGCGACGCGACGAAGCTGAGAAGGCAAAGCTGCACCCCCTGTTGGAGCTCAGTACGAAAAACCGGCTTCTCGATGTCGGCTGTGGCACCGGTCGGTGGGCCGAAGCGGTGTGCGACCATGTGGCCCGCTACCACGGGATCGACATCAGCCCAGGCCTTGTGGCCCACGCTCGCAACCGCTTCGCCTCGGCCCACCACCTCCGGTTTTCCGAGGCCTCTGCAGCGAACTTCTCCCTTTCCGAACTCGGGGAGGAAGAGCCGTTCGACCGAATCCTCTGCTCGGGTGTGCTGATCTATCTCAATGATGATCAAGCAACGGGCGCGCTCGCGGCGTTCGCCGAGGCGGCTTCACCGAATTGTCGGATTCTCGTTCGCGAGCCCATGGGACTCTCGCACCGGCTTACCCTGTCGGACCACTTCTCGCACGAACTCGAGCAGGAGTATCATGCGATCTACCGAACCGAGGGCGAGCTTCTGGAGATGCTTCAGGCGACGTTGTTCGCGTCGGGGTTCAGGTTGGCCATGAGCGGCGACGTCTACGATGACCCGGGCCTCAACAACCGGGACGATACCCGACAGCGCTGGATGCTCCTGGAGCGGACCGAGTGAACACCGGCTTCTGTTTTGACCTCGACGGAACGATCACTTCGACCGAGATCCTGCCCGCGATCGCTTCGGAGCTGGGGGTGTCCGACGAGATCGCGACGCTCACACGAATCACCATGGAAGGCCTCATCTCGTTCGAGGACTCACTCCGCCTTCGTGCCCTGATCCTCGGCCAGGTGCCGGTCCACAGGATTCATCTGATCCTTGAAGACCTTCCGGTGGACCCTGACCTCGTGGAGTTCATCCGGACCCGGGCGGACCGGTGCTTCGTGCTCACCGGGAATCTCGACATCTGGATCGAGCCGATGGAGTCGCGCATCGGATGCGCGTTCAGGACCTCACAGGCGAGGGTCGTCGGGCCGACCGTCAGGCTCGACTCCGTACTCGACAAGGGCCAGGCGCTGGAAGAACTTCGTCGTCAGCACGGGTTCGAACGGATGATCGCGATCGGTGACGGCGCAAACGACGTATCAATGCTCCGAGCAGCCGACATCGGCATCGCATTCGGCGGTGTGCACAGCCCCACAGGCTCCGCAGCAGCTGAGGCGGAATTCATCGTCCACGACGGGAGAGTCTTGTGCGACCTGTTGAAGGGGCTGTAATCGCGGCCGCAGGGCTGGGTTCGCGACTGGGTCTGGGGCTCCCCAAGGCCATGCTTGAGATTGAGGGACGAACGGTGCTCTCAAGGCTCATCGACGCGCTGGAGCCGCTGGTGCCGAGGATCCACGTGGTCGTGGGATACCGGGAGGAGCTGATAATTGAGCACTGCGCCCGACACCACCGATCCGTGGTGATCGTGCGCAACCCGCTTTTCAGGACCACAAACACCGCCCGAAGTGTAACGATCGGGGCCCGGGGGTTTGGGGAGAAGGTTCTGTTTCTCGACGGAGACCTCGTGGTTTCGCCCAGTTCCCTCGCCTCCTTCGTCGAGCGGGCTGCGGAGGGCCGGATCCTCGTCGGCACCACACCCGCGAAGTCCGAGCAGGCGGTGTTCGTGGACACCCGCCCATCCGGGGCAGAGGACCGGGAGGAGGTGGTCGGCTTCAGCCGGACGACCCGTACGGATTCGGAGTGGGCGAACGTATTCGCAGCCCCCCCCGACATTCTGGATGGTGTCGACGGATACATTTTCGAACACCTGGCGCAGCACCTTCCCCTTCCCGCGAAGTCGCTGAATCTCAGCGAAGTGGACACCCCGGCCGACCTTGAGGTGGCCCGGCGGTTTGTGGAGCGCGGGTTCACGTCCTGAACCGACCGAGCGATGCCTCGTTCAATGCGGCAATCCGGATGAGCAGGAAGTCTCCGATCCGCCTTCTGATCCTCCTTCAGCGCCCCGAGGGTTGGCTCAACGTTCGCGGCCTCTGGGCGGCCGCATCGAAGGACGACCGATTCGATCCAGCCCTCTGGGTGCTCCCGTACAACGTCCTCCGTCCGGAAGGGAACGCCAACCGGCTGGAGGAATGGAGAGCACTGCTGGTCAGGGAGGGTGCGCCATTCGCCGTTTTCGGTCACGAAGACCTGCCTGAACTCGACACCTTCGATGCAGCGGTCTTCACGGTACCTTATGATCGGGAGCGGCCTGGGGCCTTGCACTTCGACAACGTTGCTCGGCGGGTTCCTGTCACGGTTTACCTTCCGTACGGCCTGACCATGGGCGGGGGTCGGCAGAACCGACGGCTGCAGTACGGTCAGCCGGCGCAGGCACGGTCAACCTTGGTGTGTGCACGGTCGAGCCGAGAGAAGGCTCTTTACCGAATGCACTGTCCGACCGGCGATGGACACGTATCGGTCGTCGGTCACCCGCGGTTCGATGCTCTGTCGGACATCGAAGACTTTCGTATTGATCCGGACCTGGTCGCGGCGATCGACGGACGGGTCCCGGTCCTTTGGAACTCCCACTTCAGCTTCGGGCCGGATGCCCGCGGCCTCTGGGACTATTCCACCTTCGACAGGATCGGGGGTGGTCTGCTGGAGTTCGGGATGAACAACCCGGACTTCGCGCTGATCTGGAGACCTCACCCGCACCTGTTCCCGACACTGAGTCGACTGGGAGTACTCGCCGAGGCAGACGTTGACCCGCTACGGCGGGAACTCTCAGCGGGGGGGGTGATCCTTGACCGACGCGACGACTACCGCCATGCGTTCGCCGCCTCGAGAGCACTGGTCACGGACCTCGGCTCCTTCCTCATGGAGTACCTGATGGTGGAACGGCCCATCTTGTACACCCACAATCCCGACGGACCGGGATTGAACGAGGAGGGTCAGGAGCTCGTGGCCCACCTTGAGGTTGCCGAATCCGTAGATGAAGTGCTGGGATTCGTCCGTCGGCAGGCCGCCGAGCCGGATGCGGCCGAGCGAGCAAGACTTGGCTTCCTTCGGCGCCGGTTCCTGCCTCTCCAGGACGGCCAGTCGGGCAATCGGATCCTGCAGGCTGTCGAGGACGCGCTTGGAGGCGTGCATCCTACGGGGAAGCCGGAAAGTGTCGGCGAGAGCCCCGCTACGAGAAGGCTGATTCTCGAACTCGCCCGCTTGGATGATCAGAGGTCAGGGCAGTCCCCCCTGCGCCGGGGGATCACGGTCTGGGCTCGTCGGGTCCGCCAGGCGCTGGCCGAGGCAGTCAAGCGACGCCCCCGGTTGTTGCGCCTTTTCGGAAAGCTGTCCGGCCAACCCAGAGCGTGAGGTGCTCGATGCCGAATCATGACGAGGAGGGTACCGGTTCCGGATCGATGGTGGGCGGGTCGTACTGGGCTTGAGCCAGGGACACGTACGTGGCGAACCGCTCGTATTACGCGAAGGTGCGGAGCATCCTCGAGCAATCCGTGATCCCCTTACTCAGTCCGACTGATCGGCTGCTGGACATAGGCTGCGGTGACGGCTTGTACACTGAACTCCTTTCCCAGCACGTGGGGTCGGCCGAGGCGTTCGATCTGTCGAAGGACCTCATCCGGAAGGCCCGGGCCCGTGGCCTCGAGAATGTCACGTTCCGCGTTGGCGATGCGACGTCCGATATCAACGGTGAGTTCGATGTCGTCTCGTGCATTGGAGTACTGGTCTGTGTTCTTGGCGAGGGGGAGTTCCGTCGTGCGCTCGACGCCTGCGCCGATGCTACCCGTCCGGGGGGAATCCTGGTTCTCCGAGAATCCATGAACGGTTGGGCGCGATCCACGCACACCCGGGGGCAACACCCGGCTCGGTACCGGCTGAAGGCGGACTACTTCGAACCACTTCACGAACGGGGACTTGAGCTCGTTCACAAAGAACGTGTAGCGATCTGGTCGCTGCTCGGCAGACGGAGCAACTGGCTGTGGGTGTTTAAACAGGCCCCGACCCGGTAGGGCCCCACGGCCCCGACTGGTCGACAGTCAACCTTCGTCAGTGCCGAAAGCGTTGCCTGGCCACCCGTGCCAGAAACACCGGGTTCCCCACCGCATACCTTCGCCACAGCCGTCCCGGGTCGGTACCCAGTCGCCAGAGCCACTCGAGATGGTTGTCAGTCATCCAGCGAGGCCCCCGACGCTGTACGCCCGCAAGGAAGTCGAAGAGCGCGCCGACGCCCCAGACCACGGGCACGGTCAGTTCCTCTCGGTACCGCGAGATCCACGCTTCCTGGATCGGCGTACCCATGCCAACGATAAGCAGTCCCGGCTGGGTCTCGTTGATCCTGGCGACCATACGTTGAGATTCCGTGGGCTCGGGGTACCCGTGGTGGGTACCACGAACGTCGAGTTCTGGGTGCCAAGAACGGAGAACCTCGCCCGCCTTCGCTGCCACGCCCTCCGCGCCGCCGAACAGGTAGACCCCGAGCCCGTCCGCTGCCAGGCGGCGGCAGAGCGGGTCGATCCAGTCCGCCGCTGTTAGGCGCGGTGGGAGGCTGCCACCCAGGATTCGCGCACCAAGCCGAACGCCCGACCCATCGCAGTAGACGGTGGTAGCTTCATTTAGGGTTCTCCGCAGCGCCGCATCACCGTAGGCGAGGTTCAGAACGTGTACGTTCGCGTAGAGCACGGTGGCCGGATCGCTGGCGAACGGGCCATCGGCACCCTTGGCCCGCGCAGCCATCGCCTCGATAAGGGATGCGGGCGACCACGGATCGACCCGTACGCCGAGGATGTCCAATACCGTGCCTGCCCGGGATGACTGGAAGAAGAGACGCGACGCATCGCGCGCAAACCACGGAGAGGAATACCCGACCGTCGGGGGTGTCGTCAACCTCATCGGGGTGGCCGATGGCGGGGTCGCGATTCCTGCAGCCACGCCCGGGGCCCCGCGAGTATACAAGCATGATACCGGGAGTCTCACGGTTTTCGCGTCGGGCGAAGGTGCAGCGGTACTTTCGGCCGCTGGGGCCCAAGGTTACCCTGCGCACGGCCAGATCGGGCGATCGTGCCTTCCGATTGACTGAGGAGAAGCGGCAGCCAGCGCCCCGACTGAGGATGCGGCATGATTTTGGCTCCACTCGTCGAGAATCCTCCGCCATGAGGCGGCAGTCGCTACCCGGTTCATGCGAGTAACCGAATGAGGCTTCCCCTGCCTTCGCACCGACTCGGAGACCAGGACTACCAGCACACGACCGGTTCTGGCCGGTCGGGCGGTGCCGCGGAGGAGGTCCACCCAATGCCGGGCAAGGCTGCCGAGCAACCTGCGGCCGTAGTTGGCCGGCGCGACGGCGTCAGGAGCCGCTGGGTGTCAGCGGGAAGAGTTCTGCTGCCCGCCGGGCTCGATCTCGTGGTGCTCGCGTTGGCGGCCTCGATCGCAGTCCTCGTCTGGGCCGTACCGATGCGGGGTCAGGTTTTCGGGTACTACCTGTCCGTGGGCCCTGTCCTCCTCCTCGTGGTCCTCGGGTTTGCGCAGGCGGGCCTTTACCCAGGGTTCGGGCTCGGACCCGTCGAGATCGTTCGCCGGTACTGGCTCGTCACGGGTGGCGCGTACGTGGTGATGGCTGCTCTCGTCTTCGCATTCAAGGTGGAGGACCAGTACTCCCGGGTTACTCTCGCGATCGCATGCCTCCTCTCGCTCGTTTTCCTCCCCGTGGGAAGAGCTTTTCTTTCCCGGGCCGCGCGAAGCTGGACGTGGTGGCGGGAGCCGGTCGTGCTGGTCGGGTCGGGTGCGCGAACGGCTCGCGCGTGGGAACTGTTCCGCGACCAGACCTCATCGGACTTCCGTCCGGTCGGCCTTCTCCGCGACGGCGGCTCGGAGTCGCTGCCGGACGCCTGGGGCGACCTTCCCGTTCTTGGCACCGTACAGGAGGCCCGAGAGGTGGCGCTGACGGGTGTCCAGGTGGCCTTTGCGGAGCTTGAAGGGCAGATGTCCCAGGCCGAATTTGACCACTTGAGGCTCGTGTTTCCGAGGGTCATCGTACTCCGCGACTACGATGCTCTCCCCGTTGAAGGCGTGCAGGTCCGAAACCTCGGCGGGGCCCTCGGTCTGGAGTACGGGAACAACCTGCTGCGTCGGCAGGATCGGTGGGTGAAGCGCTCACTTGACCTGATCTGCGGCTCCGCTCTCCTGATCCTTTTCCTCCCGGTCATGCTCCTTGCAATGCTGACCGTGAGGCTGGCGAGTCCGGGCCCGGTCCTCTTCTGGCAGGATCGAGAGGGTAGGAAGGGTCGTACGATCCGAGTTCCCAAGATCCGGACGATGATTCCCGATGCCGACGCCCGGGTCGAGGAGTTTCTTGAGGGCGACCGCGATGCGCGGACGGAATGGGAGAACGGGTTCAAGCTGCGGAAGGACCCCAGGATCATTCCCGGTATCGGCCGGGTCCTCCGGAGGTACAGCATCGACGAACTCCCCCAGCTCTGGAGCGTGGTCAAGGGCGACATGAGCCTCGTGGGCCCAAGGCCCTTCCCCTACTACCACCTCGAGTCCCTGAGCTTCCAGGCCCGACGGCTTCGCAACCAGGTGCGTCCAGGCCTGACCGGGCTCTGGCAGGTATCGGCCCGTGGGGTTGCAGACATCACCGTCCAGCAGAAGCACGACATCCACTACATCAGGAACTGGTCGATCTGGCTGGACCTGTACATCCTGGCCCGTACCTTCCGAACTGTCATCGGCGGGCAGGGGGCGTATTGACCGGCCAGGAACCCGGGGTGCCGGAGCCCCTTCCGAACCGGAGCGGGCGTATCGGCCTCTTGCTCTTCTTTGGAGTCGTGGCTCTCGGACGGGTGGTCGGGGTCTTCACCGAAAATGTGAACTGGGACGAACTCGCGCTCCTGGCTCGTGCCGATGCCCTCGTACGCACCGGGCTGATCCAGGGTGGCGGGCGGCCGGGACTCGTGACCGCGGCCCTGGCACCGATCGCGGCCGTCTGCACGGACGCGGTCCAGGGGGTGGTCACTGCGCGGCATTTCTGGTCGGTCATGACCCTCGCCATGGCCGGAGCCCTTTGGGCCCTTGTCCACGCTGCCCTCCCGCCAAGCCGGACGCGCTGGATCGCCGCCACCACGGCCCTCGGAGTCTGGGTGCTTTCGCCCGACTTCCTGCGCTACTCAGTCCAGGTACGGACCGATCAGCCTGCGATCCTCCTCGCGCTCCTTGCGGGGCTCGCACTCCTTCGGTCTCGGCAAGCAGCGATCTGGGCCCTTTTGGCAGGGGTCCTCTTCGGGCTGGGTTTCCTGGCGACCCAGAAGGCCGTGTACGTGATCGGGCTGGTGGGGATCGTCGCCGGTGCCTGCCACCTGTTCAATTCGCATTGGAACTGGCGGCGTGAATTCCTTCGAGGGGGGCTGTGCAGTGCGGCCTTCATCGCGGTGGTCGCGGGGTATCCTGCATTGGCGCAAGGCACCGGACAGTCCCGGGTCACCGTCGTGGGCGTTCCTGCCATGCAGAGAGTATTCGAATATTACCGGGAAACCATAGGATTTCGGTACTACTGGGAGATGCTGGAGCGTAACATGCCACAGGTTCTCGTGTCCCTGTTGCTTGTGTTCGCGGTTGTGTTGTGTGTCAAGTGGCGCGGTCGCGACTGGCGGTATGTGGCTGCAGGTGCGTCCGTGCTCCTGGCAGGGTTGGTTGTCTTTGTTTTCCATGCGGCGCGTTTTCCGTATTTCTATCTGGTTCTCGGGCTCTTTCCCGCAGTTGCGGCGGGTTTCGTGGCCGGCCCCCTCTTGGCGGTGAACGGGTCGGTTCGCAAGGCTTCCGTCGCCGTCGCAGGCCTCTGGGCCATGCTCGTGGTGACGGCATTTCCCTTTCTGGCCACGATGGTCCTGGAGGACGACCAGGCCCATCAGCGGGCTTCCCTGGGTTGGCTCGACGAGCACTTCCCTCCTGAAGCGCGTGGCTTCAGCTCCCTCTCGGAGCTCGTGTGCCGGGGCGATCCGGATCCCTTCCCCAACCGCTTCTACCAGAACGTGCGTTTCGACTTCGTTGAGTCAGACGGAGAACCCGAGGTCCAGCGGATCATCGCCGAGTTCCGGGGGCGGCCGGTCGCGTTCATGTTCGAGCCTCGGTCCCACTTCCCGTATCCGGGGCACCTCTGGGACTTCTGGAGCAGCCGTTACGTCAGGTACTTCGGGAACGTCAGCATTCCCGGGCGGGATGTACGAGGTCCGCCAGGTACCGTTCTCGATTTCGAGGTGATCGTTCCTGGGTCGTATCGATGGTGGCCTGCACCAGGTCAGCACGGAGTACTCGCCGTAGGCAGTGACACGCTCCAGTCGGGTGACTCCGTGCATCTGGAGCGGGGAATCGCCCAGTTGGAACTCCCCTATGGAGGGGTCGGCATCCTCGCTTGGGCCGTGCCCGATCCCCCCACACCCGGGGAGTCTCCGTTCTTCAGGCCGTTCTGATCCCCCCTCGGGGCGCTTCGGTTCTCCTCAGGCGCCTCCCGGATCTGCGCTGACTGGGGGTGGGGCGGGTTGAGAGCTATCGTCAAGAGTTGTGGATTGGGGTGATCAAGCGGCGTCCCTGACCGTGGAGTCCTGGTCCTGCTGGTTCTCGCGCTCGACCTGGAGGCCGTCGACGAAGGAGACGCCGGCCCGGACCAGGG
>JBJHBX010000018.1:0-18881 GCA_050485725.1 Gemmatimonadales bacterium
CAGATGGAGGTGGAGCTGATCGCCCCCATCGCGATGGAGAAGGAGCTGCGCTTCGCGATCCGCGAGGGCGGCCGCACCGTCGGCGCCGGCGTCGTCACCGAGATCCTCGACTGACGTAACCCTGCCAGGGAGGGGCTTCGGGCCCGAGAGGTCCGGAGCCCCTTTACTGGCCGGTTGGAATTGTAGAGTTTACAAGGCTGTTTGACGATTGCCGCGGCCGGGGCCCGAACGACGGTCCCCCGCCTCCCGGAAGGACCCTGAGACGAGACGTACCATGGCAGGACGCATCCGCATTCGACTGAAGGCCTTCGACCACTGGGTGGTGGACCAGACGGCGTCCGACATCGTGCGCACGGCCGAGAAGACCGGCGCGCAGGTGAAGGGCCCGATCCCCCTGCCCACCAAGAGGGAGCGGTGGACGGTTCTCCGGTCGCCGCACATCGACAAGAAGAGCCGCGAGCAGTTCGAGCTTCGCACCCACAAGCGGGTGATCGACATCGTCGATTCGCGTCCCGCCACCGTGGATGCACTGACGAAGCTGGACCTCCCCGCCGGCGTCGACGTGGAGATCAAGGTCGACTGAACCGCGACGGGTTCGCCGTGCCCGGCACCAGGCCGGGGTCGGGGAATCTGGAGCGCAGACTCGAGGATCAAGGAAGATGGCAGCACTTATCGGACGCAAGGTCGGAATGACCCGCGTTTTCAGCGACGAGGGCGCCGCGGTGCCCGTCACCGTGGTGGAGGCCGGACCCTGCCCGGTCGTCCAGGTGAAGACCGACGAGCAGGACGGCTACCAGGCCGTCCAGCTCGGGTTCGGCCAGAAGAAGGCGAACCGCGCGACGAAGGCCGAGGTCGGACATGCCGCGAAGGCCGGTCTGGACTACGCCCCCAGCGTGCTTCGCGAATTCAAGGTCTCGGCCGACGAGACCTTCGAGCCGGGCCAGTCCGTCACCGTCGAGGTCTTTTCGGCCGGTGACCGGATCAAGGTCACGGGAACCTCGAAGGGCCGCGGTTTCCAGGGCGTGGTCAAGCGCTACGGCTTCGCCGGTCGCCCGGCCGGACACGGTCACCCCATGTCCCGGAACCCCGGTTCGCTGGGCCCCGGAACGGACCCGTCCCGCGTGATCAAGGGGAAGAAGCTCCCCGGACGCATGGGGGGGCACCGGGTCACGGTGAACAACCTGGAGATCGTGAAGGTCGATGCCGACCGGAACCTGCTCTTCGTGAAGGGCGCGCTTCCCGGCACCCGCAACAGCTACCTCTTCATCGCCCGGTGATGACCATGGCCAAGGCACGCTACTACAAGGCCGACGGAAAGAAGGGCAAGGCCCGGGAGCTCCCGGAGGCCCTCTTCGACGGCGTCGTGAACGAGGGGGTGCTGCACCAGGTGGTCAAGGCCCACCTCTCGAACCAGCGGCAGGGCACCGCCGCCGGGAAGAACCGCTCGGCGGTGCGCGGCGGAAGCCGCAAGCCCTGGCGGCAGAAGGGGACCGGCCGGGCCCGCCAGGGGACGATCCGCGCCCCCCAGTGGACCGGAGGCGGGCTCGCCTTCCCTCCGCAGCCCCACGGCTGGCGCGTCCGGGTTCCGAAGAAGGTCCGGGGCCTCGCCAGGCGCTCGGCGCTGAACGTCCGTGCGGCCGATGACCGGATCGTCCTGATCGATCCCATCGCGATGGAAAAGCCGAAGACGAAGGCGCTTCTGGGCTTCCTCCAGTCGATCGAGGCCACCGACAAGGTGCTGATCCTCACCCACGGGGTGAACGAGAACCTGGTCCTCTCCGCGCGCAACGTGCCGGGGATCGAGGTCCTCCCCTTCGGCGAGGAGTCGACCTACGACATCCTGTACGCGGGAACGGTCCTGATCGAGCGTCCCGCCATCGAGGCCTGGGAGCAGGCGAACGGAAGCGGAGCAGCAGCGGCCGAGACCGCCGATGCGCCAGCCGCCGAGGAGACGGACGATGCGTGACCTGTACGACGTGATCATCGCGCCGGTGATGACCGAGAAGGCCACCGGGGCCACCGAGGACAAGAACGTCTACACCTTCGTGGTGCATCCGAAGGCCAACAAGGCGCAGATCGCCGCCGCCGTCGAGAAGGCCTGGGACGTGAAGGTCGAGGACGTGCGTACCGCGAAGTACGCCGGCAAGGCGCGCCGGGCCTTCATGGGTCGCTTCATCCGCACGCCGCGGGTGGGAAAGCGCCCCGACTGGAAGAAGGCCATGGTCCGCCTCGCCGAGGGTGACACCATCGAGTTCTACGAGCTGGGCTGAGGAGCGACCCATGGCGCTGAAGAAGTTCAAGCCGATCACCGCCGGGACCCGGTTCCGGAGCGTGGTGGCGAACACGGAGATCACACGGAAGGGGCCGGAGCGGTCGCTGACGGAGGAGATGCATTCCTCCGGTGGACGCAACCATCACGGGCGCATCACGATGCGCCGTCGTGGAGGCGGCCACAAGCGGCGGTACCGCGTCATCGACTTCAAGCGGAACAAGCTGGGCGTTCCCGGGAAGGTTGCCGAGATCGAATATGATCCGAACCGCTCCGCGAACATCGCCCTGATCCAGTACGCCGACGGTGAGAAGCGGTACATCATCCACCCCCGCGACCTGGGGGTGGGCGCCGAGATCGTGGCGGGCCCCGATGCCGACATCAAGACCGGGAACGCGCTCCCGATCGGACGGATCCCGCTGGGCACGACGGTGCACAACGTCGAGCTGAAGCCGGGGAAGGGTGGCCAGATGGCCCGTTCCGCCGGTTCCGGTGTGCAGATCGTCGCGAAGGAAGGCGACTACGTGACCGTGCGGCTCCCCTCGACCGAGGTCCGGAGGGTCCGCAAGGAGTGCATGGCCACCGTCGGCCAGGTCGGGAATCCCGACCACGAGCTGCGCTCGCTGGGCAAGGCGGGTGCAACCCGCTGGAAGGGCCGTCGGCCCAAGGTCCGCGGCGTCGCGATGAACCCGGTGGACCATCCGCTCGGCGGTGGTGAAGGCCGGACTTCCGGCGGTCGTCCCCCGGTCACGCCCTGGGGCAAGCCCGAGGGCGTGAAGACCCGGAACAGGAAGAAGGCCTCCAGCAAGCTCATCGTCCGCGGGCGTCGCCGCGGCAAGGCGACCAAGTAAACCGGCCGCGAGGGAAGGAAGATGCCGCGTAGCGTCAAGAAGGGACCGTACATCTGCGAGAAGCTCCTCGGAAAGATCGAGGTGATGAACTCCGTGGGTGAGAAGAAGGTGATCCGGACCTGGTCCAGGGCCTCCACGATCTCGCCCGACTTCGTCGGTCATACGGTGGCGGTGCACAACGGGAACAAGTTCATCCCGGTGTACATCACCGAGTACATGGTTGGACACAAGCTGGGCGAGTTCGCCCCGACGCGCCTCTTCCGGGGCCACGGCGGGAAGCTGGCCGACAAGCGGTCCAAGCGGTGACGACCTCCGCCAGGAATCAGATCATGGAAGCCAAGGCAACAGCCAGACACATCCGGATGAGCCCGCGCAAGGTGCGGCTCGTCGTGGACCAGATCCGCGGCACCTCGGTCAACGAGGCGTACGCGCTCCTCCAGTTCTCGCCCAAGGCGGCCGCCGAGCCGGTGGGCAAGACGCTCCGCTCCGCCGTCGCGAACGCGCAGTTCCGGGCCGAGGAGGAGGGCGCCTTCGTCGACGTCGACGAGCTGGTGGTCCGCGGAGCATGGGTCAACGAGGGGCCCACCCTTCGCCGCTTCCGGGCGGCGGCCATGGGCCGCGCCGCACCGCAGCGCAAGCGGTCGAGCCACATCACCGTCGTCGTGGGAACGAGGGAGTAAGGGGACATGGGACAGAAGACGCATCCGACCGGGTTCCGCCTCGGCGTTCTCAAGGACTGGAAGTCCCGGTGGTACGCCGAGAAGGACTTCCCCCGTCTCCTCAAGGAAGACGAGACGATCCGGAAGTACCTGGAGGCGCGGCTCTCGCACGCCGCCATCTCCTCCATCGACATCGAGCGCAAGCCCTCGAAGATCGTCGTGACGGTGCACACCGCCCGTCCCGGCGTGGTCATCGGGAAGCGCGGTGCCGAGGTGGACAAGCTCCGTGACGAGCTCGGCTCGATCACGAAGAGCGAGGTCTCGGTCAACGTCGAGGAGATCAAGCGTCCCGAGATCGACGCCCGGCTCGTGGCCGAGAACGTGGCGCACCAGATCCGGAACCGGATCTCCTTCCGCCGCGCCATGAAGCGCGCCGTGCAGTCGGCGATGCGTACCGGCGCCGAGGGGATCAAGATCCAGTGCTCCGGCCGGCTGGGCGGAGCGGAGATCGCACGCACGGAGGGCTACAACGAGGGTCGGGTCCCGCTGCACACGCTCCGGGCCGACATCGACTACGCCCACGTCGAGGCACACACGACGTACGGCACGGTGGGCATCAAGTGCTGGATCTTCCTCGGCGAGGTCGTCGAGAATCGTCGGGGCCGCACCTACTCCACCGACAACTGACGGGAAGGACGACGATGCTTTCGCCCAAGCGAGTCAAGCACCGCAAGCAGTTCAAGGGGAACATGCGGGGGAAGGCCACCCGCGGGAACCTCGTGTCCTTCGGCGAGTTCGGTCTGCAGGCCACGGAGCCCGGCTGGATCACGAACCGCCAGATCGAGTCCGCCCGTGTGGCCATGACCCGGCACATCAAGCGTGGCGGGAAGATCTGGATCCGCATCTTCCCGGACAAGCCGATTACCCGGAAGCCCGCCGAGACCCGAATGGGGAAGGGAAAGGGGAACCCGGAGGCCTGGGTGGCCGTGGTGAAGCCCGGGCGCATGATGTTCGAGATGGAGGGGGTGGCGGAGGACGTGGCGAAGCGCGCCATGGAGCTCGCCGCCGCGAAGCTCCCGATCAAGACCCGGTTCGTGGCGCGCGAGCGCCAGCTGGGAGGATGACCCGATGACGAATGCAGACGATATCCGGGACATGTCCGACGAGCAGATTCTCGAGCGGATCGGGGAGCTCCGCGAGGAGCTCTTCCGGCTCCGGTTCCGGGCTTCCCTGATGGAGCTCGAGAACCCGCAGCTCCCGAAGACGATCCGCCGGGACATTGCCCGGATGAAGACGATCCTCCGCGAGCGGGAGCTCGCCGGGGGTGCCGCATGAGCGAGGAAGCGATGAGCGAGGCCCAGGAAACGGCGGGGGAGACCCGCAACCGGCGCAAGGTGCGCCAGGGCGTCGTGGTCAGTGACAAGGGCGACAAGACGGTGGTGGTGGCTGTGGAACGCCGCTTCCCCCATCCGCTCTATGGAAAGGCCGTGACGCGCACGAAGAAGTACCACGCCCACGATCCGGAGAACGCCTTCCAGGTCGGCGACGTGGTGCGCATCACCGAGACGCGCCCGCTCTCGAAGCTGAAGCGGTGGCGCGTGCTCGAGCTCGTCGAACGCCCCGAGACGGTCTGACCAGGGAACTCCGACCATGATTCAGCAGGAATCCGTACTCAGAATCGCGGACAACACGGGCGCCAAGAAGGCGCTCTGCATCCGCGTGATGGGTGGCTCCCGCCGGCGGTACGCCCGCGTGGGCGACGTCATCGTCGCCACGGTGAAGGACGCCATCCCCAATGCCGGGGTGAAGAAGGGCGACGTGGTGAAGGCCGTGGTCGTGCGCACCGCCAAGGAGATGCGCAGGAAGGACGGCTCCTACATCCGCTTCGACGACAACGCGGCCGTGCTCATCAACCCGAACGGCGAGCCGCGGGGTACCCGGATCTTCGGGCCCGTGGGGCGTGAGCTTCGCGAGAAGCGGTACATGAAGATCGTCTCGCTGGCTCCGGAGGTGATCTGACCATGGCGACGAAGAAGGAAGCAAAGCAGGCGCGCCGCGCGAAGCGGCGGACCCACATCGTGAAGGGCGACCGCGTCCGTGTCATCTCGGGGAACAGCCGGGACATGGAGGGCACCGTCCTCCGCATCGACGCCGACAAGGGCCGCGTCGTCGTGGAAGGGGTGAACATGCGCAAGAAGCACCAGCGCCCCACCCAGCAGAACCCCGACGGGGGGATCGTGACCATGGAGATGCCGATCGACATCTCCAACGTCATGCTGATCGACCCCACCTCGGGTGAGGCGTCCCGGGTTCGTATCCGGGTGGAGAAGGACGGCGAGAAGGAACGGATCGCCGTCAAGTCCGGAAATCCCATTCCCCGTCCCTGACGGGGAGGAAGCGAACACCGATGGCACCGAGACTGAAGCAGCACTACGAGGACCGGGTCAAGTCCGGCCTGACCGAGCGGTTCGGGTACGCGAACCCGCACCAGGTTCCGCGGGTGACGAAGATCACCGTGAACGTGGGCGTGGGGGAGGCGGGCCGGAACCAGAAGCTCCTCGACTCCGTCCTGGACGAGCTCGGGACGATCACCGGCCAGAAGCCGGTGGTGACGCGGGCCCGCAAGTCCATTGCCGGCTTTTCGCTCCGCGAGGGGATGCCGGTTGGGGCGTCGGTGACGCTCCGGGGCGACCGCATGTACGAGTTCCTGGACCGGCTGGTCTCCGTGGCCATGCCCCGGATCCGGGACTTCCGGGGGATCCCGTCGAAGTCGTTCGACGGGCGGGGCAATTTCACCCTCGGGGTGAAGGAGCAGCTGATCTTCCCGGAGATCGATTTCGACGACGTGGAGCAGGTCCACGGCATGGACATCACCATCGTCACTTCGACGGACAGGGACGACGAGGCCCTCGAGCTGCTCAGGCTCATGGGCTTCCCGTTCCGTGGTGAGGAGCGTCCGGTCGTGATCGGCGCCGCAGCCGACTGACGGCTTCACAATCGACCTGGAGCAGGACTGAGATGGCGAGGAAGGCACTCATCGAGAAGGCGAACCGCGACCCGAAGTACGGGGTGCGCGGATACAACCGGTGCAACCGGTGCGGTCGTTCGCGCGCCTACCTGCGGAAGTTCGGCATCTGCCGAATCTGCTTCCGTCAGAAGGCGCTCCGGGGGGAGATCCCCGGCGTTCGCAAGGCCAGCTGGTAAAGGGAGCATCAAGCCATGATGACGGATCCCATTGCGGACATGCTCACCCGCATCCGGAACGCCGGCCAGGCCGGCCACCGGTGGGCGGACATGCCGGTTTCGAAGCTGAAGGTGGAGATTGCGCGCCTTCTGCGGGAAAACCACTACGTATTCGACTACAAGATCCTGGACGACGGCCGACACGGCGTACTCCGGGTCTACCTGAAGTATCACGAGGGGAAGCCGGTGATCCGGCACCTGGAGCGGGTCTCGAAGCCCGGCCGTCGGCGGTACGTCGCCTCGAGCGACATTCCGCGGGTGCGCAACGGGCTCGGGATGGCCATTCTCTCCACTTCCCGCGGCGTCCTTTCGGACCGCGGAGCCCGGCAGGTGGGCGTGGGTGGCGAGATCCTGGCCATGATCTGGTGATTCGGCGCCCTCCCTTTCGAACGAACGAGTTGAACGATGTCGAGAATCGGTAAGCAGCCGGTGGACCTGCCGAAGGGCGTGGAGGCCAGGCTCGAAGACGGGACCCTTCGCGTGAAGGGACCCAAGGGGGCCCTGGAGCTCCGGGTGAACCCCGAGATGAAGGTCTCCATCGAGGACGGCGTCCTCACGGTGGAGCGCCCTTCGGACGCGGCGAACCACAAGGCCCTTCACGGGCTGACCCGCTCCCTCGTGGCCAACATGGTCCACGGGGTGACCCAGGGGTTCGAGCGGAAGCTCGAGATCGTCGGGGTGGGGTACCGGGCGGAGAAGAAGCCGCACGGCATCACCCTTCACCTGGGCTTCTCGCATACCATCGATTACCCGGCGCCCGAAGGCATCGAGCTGGATGTCCCGCAGCAGACCGAGGTGCTGGTCCGCGGTACCGACAAGCAGCTCGTCGGCCAGGTGGCCGCCGAGATCCGCGGCTTCCGCCCGCCGGAGCCCTACAAGGGCAAGGGCGTGCGGTATGCCGGTGAGCAGATCCGCCGCAAGGCCGGCAAGACCGCCGGGTCCTGAGGAACCAGGAGAATCAAGTGAGCAGGCTGAAGCTTTCACAGATGAGGAAGAGCCGCCGCCTCCAGCGGACCCGTCGCCACTACCGTGTGCGAAACAAGGTCCACGGCACGGCGGAGCGCCCCCGGCTCGTGGTGTTCCGGTCCAACCGGAACATCGAGGGCCAGATCATCGACGACGAGTCGCGGCGCACGGTCGTGGGGCTCTCCACCCTGGCCGAGGGGCTCCGCGCCTTCGAGGCCGAGGGGAAGAACAGGAAGGTGGAGCATGCCTTCGCCGCCGGGAAGCTCCTGGGCGAGAAGGCCCGCGAGGCAGGGATCGAGACCGTGGTGTTCGACCGCGGCGGCTACCGGTACCACGGCAGGGTGAAGGCCTTCGCCGACGGTGCCCGTGAGGGAGGGCTCAAGTTCTGATGGCCAGAGAGAAGAAGCAGTCCAGGCCCCGCGAGTCCGAGCTCGTGGAGAACGTCATCCACATCAACCGGGTGGCGAAGGTCGTGAAGGGCGGCCGCCGATTCTCCTTTACCGCGCTGGTGGCGGTGGGCGACGGCGAGGGCCGCGTGGGCGTGGCCTACGCGAAGGCCAACGAGGTCGCGGAGGCGATCCGGAAGGCCATGGAGCGTGCCAAGATCGACATGGTCGAGGTACCGCTCATGCACGGCTCGACCATTCCCCACGAGATCATCGGGGAATGGGGCGCCGGACGGGTCTTCCTGCGCCCGGCCGCACCGGGAACCGGCGTGATCGCCGGCGGCCCGGTCCGCGCGATCCTCGAGGCGGCGGGGGTGAAGGACGTACTCACCAAGAGCCTCGGAAGCAACAACCCGATCAATGTGGTGCGTGCCACCATGCACGCCATCGAGCACCTCGTGACCCCGGCCCAGGTGGCCCGGGAGCGCGGCGTCTCGGTGGAGGAGCTGGAAGCCAGCCATGTCTGAGCAGCCGAAGAAGCTGGCGGTCACCCAGGTGCGCAGCCTGAGCGGTCGCCCCGACAAGCACCGTCGCACGATGCGGGCGCTGGGGTTCACGAAGAACCAGCAGACCCTCGTCCATACCGATACGCCTTCCATCCGCGGAATGCTCTACCAGGTGCGCCACCTGGTTGAGGTCGCGGAGGTCGAGGAGTGACCAAGCGATGACCGAGCTTCACAACCTCCGTCCCAACGAGGGCTCGCACCGGAACCGGAAGCGGGTCGGGCGCGGACCGGGGTCGGGTACGGGGAAGACCGCGGGCCGGGGCCAGAAGGGCCAGAAGGCGCGTTCCGGGGCCTCGATTCCCGCCGGCTTCGAAGGCGGCCAGATGCCGCTCCAGCGGCGGATTCCCAAGGGCGGCTTCACGCCCCTGAACCGCGTGCCGTTCCAGGTGATCAACGTCCACGCCCTGGAAGGGATGGAAGAGACCGAGATCACCCCCGAGGTCCTGAAGGGCCGCGGGCTCATCGGCTCGCTGAAGGAGCCGGTGAAGGTGCTGGGCACCGGGGAGCTGACCCGGTCCGTGAAGGTGACGGCGCACGCGTTCAGCGCCGCCGCCCGCGAGAAGATCGAGGCCGCGGGTGGCACCGCCACCGAGATCGGCTCCGAGACCGACGCCTGATTCGACGGGACACCTGACGCATGTCGAACCCGATTCCGAACCTCTTCCGGTTCCCGGAGCTCAAGGACCGGATCCTCTTCACCCTGATGATCCTGCTGATCTACCGGGTCGGTGCGCACATCACCGCCCCGGGGATCAACCTGCCCGCGCTGCAGGCCCAGTTCGGCCAGCTCGAGGGCACGCTCTTCGGGATCTACGACATGTTCGTGGGCGGTGGGCTCTCGAGGGCGACGATCTTCGCGCTCGGGATCATGCCCTACATCTCCGCCTCCATCATGTTCCAGCTCCTCGCAGCGGTCTTCCCGACCATCGAGAAGCTGCAGAAGGAGGGCGAGGAAGGGCGGAAGAAGCTGACCCAGTGGACGCGTTACACCACCGTACTGCTCTGTATCGCGCAGGCGTACGGGTACTCGGTGTTCGTGGGCTCCATCGAGGGTGCGGTGGTGAACCCCGGCTTCCTCTTCACCTTCACCACCGTCCTGACGCTGACGGTGGGAGGCATCTTCATCATGTGGCTCGGTGAACAGATCACCGAGCACGGGGTGGGGAACGGAATGTCGCTCCTGATCTTCTTCTCGATCATCGAGGGGTTCCCGAGCGCCGTCGTGCGCACCTGGGAGGCCCTGATGGTCGGCGAGATCGGGCTCGTCGCGATGGTGGCGCTCCTCGCCGTGGTCGTCGGTGTGACCGCGGGCGTGACCTCGATGACGATGGCCGCCCGCCAGGTTCCGGTGCAGATCCCCCGGAAGGTGGTCGGGCGCGGTCGCATCCAGGAGGGGCAGAAGAGCTTCATCCCGATCCGCGTGAACGCCGCCGGCGTGATGCCGATCATCTTCGCCCAGTCGTTCATCATCGTTCCGGGAACCCTCGCGGCCTTCACGAGCTCGGGGCTCATCGCCGACATCTCCGACATGTTCCAGCCGGGGAGCTGGCTCTACTACGGGACGTACGGCATCCTGACCATCTTCTTCACCTACTTCTACACGGCCATCATCTTCAACCCGGTGGACCTGGCGGAGAACCTGAAGAAGCAGGGTGCCTTCATCCCCGGCGTGAAGCCGGGAAGCCGAACCGCGGAGTACATCGACCGGGTCCTGACCCGCGTCACGCTGCCCGGCGCGATCTACCTCGCGCTGATCGCGATCCTCCCCTTCTGGATCTTCGACATCTTCAACATCCAGACCTTCTTCTTCGGGGGAACGGGGCTCCTTATCGTGGTCGGCGTCGGACTCGACACCGTCCAGCGCGCCCAGCAGCATCTCCTGCTCCGTCACTACGACGGGTTCATGAAGAAGGGCCGGGTGAAGGTGCGCGGCCGACAGAACTACATGTAAGGGGGCGTGGGTGCCATGGTCGTGATTCTGCTGGGGCCACCCGGCGTCGGAAAGGGCACCCAGGGCTCACGCCTGGTGGACGAGTTCGGGTGGGTCCGGATCGCCACGGGCGATCTCCTGCGCGCGGCGCGCCGAGAGGGCACCGCGCTGGGGAAGAAGGCGCAGGGGTACATGGACCGGGGCGAGCTCGTGCCGGATGACCTGATCGTGGCGATGGTCCGGGAGCATCTGCAGGGGCTCGATCCCGACACGGTGGTCCTCTTCGACGGGTTTCCACGGACGGTCTCCCAGGCCGTCTCCCTCGACGCGATGCTTCCCGAGGTTGGCCGGAAGGTCGACGGGGTGCTCCTCTTCGAGGCCTCCGACGAGGTGATCCTCAAGCGGATCTCGGGCCGCCGGTCCTCGCCCGAGGGCCGCGTCTACAACGTGTACTTCGATCCGCCGAAGGTGGAAGGGAAGTGCGACGTCACCGGGTCCGCGCTCGTGCATCGCGAGGACGATCGCCCGGAGACCGTCCAGCGCCGGCTGGAGGTGTACCGGGAGCAGACTGCGCCCCTCGTCTCGTACTACGACGCGGCGCCAACCCGGGTCATGCGGATCGCCGGTGACGACGGGATGGACGCGGTCTGGAAGGGCGTGACCGACGCGCTCTCCCATGAACTCGGGGTCGAGGGAATCACCGGGTGATCGAGCTCAAGAGTGCGGCCGAGATCGACCGGATGGCCGCGGCCGGGGAAATCATCCATGCGCTCTTCGACGCGCTGGAGGACCGGATCGACATCGGGGTCTCGACGCTCGAGCTGGACAGGTGGGCCGAGGACTTCATCCGGTCCCACGAGGGCGCGGTTCCGCTCTTCAAGGGGCAGTACGGGTTTCCCGGATCGCTCTGCACGTCGATCAACGACGAGGTGGTCCACGGGATCCCCAGCGAACGTCGGGTGCTGGCCGAGGGGGACATCCTCACCGTCGACGTCGGGGTGCGCCTCGACGGATGGTGCGGGGACTCCGCCCGAACCTTCCCGGTGGGCGAGGTCGACGAGGAGGCAAGGCGCCTGCTCGAGGTTACGCGCCGTTCCCTGGACCGCGCCGTCGAGGCCGCCCGTCCCGGCGGCCACCTCGGCGACCTGGGCGCGGCGGTCGAGGACGTGGTGAAGGGTACCGGCTTCCACATCATCCGGGACCTGGTCGGGCATGGCATCGGCAGGGAGCTGCACGAGGAGCCGCAGGTCCCGAACCGGGGGACCCGGGGCGAAGGCCCCGTTCTCCGGGAGGGCATGGTCCTCGCGATCGAACCGATGATCGCGGCGGGGACCTGGCGCATCCGGACCCTGGCCGATCGCTGGACGATGGCGACGGCCGACGGGTCGCTCTCGGCGCATTTCGAACACACCGTCGCGGTGACGGGTGGAGGACCTCGCGTCCTCACCGGACCCCGGTCGGGGGCCGCAGCGCCAGCCCTTGAGACCGGGTCCTGAGACGGTTATACTTCCAAGCTCTGCAACGTACGGACGGTGAGGTCTCCATGAAGGTCAGAAGCAGCGTAAAGCCGATCTGCGAACACTGCAAGGTGATCCGCCGTCGCGGTGTCGTGCGCATCATCTGCAAGCGGAATCCGCGTCACAAGCAGCGTCAGGGGTAAGGGACTCATGGCCAGAATCGCGGGAGTCGACCTCCCCCGGAACAAGCGCGTCGTCATCGCCCTCCAGTACATTTTCGGGGTGGGCGAGACCCGTGCCCGCAAGCTGGTGGATGCCGCGGGGATCGACCCCGACACCCGGACCTACGACCTCTCCGAAGAGGACGTCAGCCGGCTCCGTCGCGAGATCGAGCAGGGCTTCAAGGTCGAGGGCGCGCTCCGCACCGAGGTGTCCATGAACATCAAGCGTCTCATGGACATCGGCTGCTACCGCGGGCTCCGCCACCGTCGGGGTCTTCCGGTCCGCGGCCAGCGGACGCACACGAACGCCCGGACCCGCAAGGGCAAGGCGAAGGCCATCGCAGGCAAGAAGAAGGCCCCGCGCAAGTAGGCAATCCAGAGATTCGAGGAAGGTGGATTCCAGTGGCAACACGGAAGCAGGCGGCCAAGCCGCGGCGCAGCAAGAAGGTCGTCGAAGCCGACGGCGTGGCGCACATCCAGGCGTCGTTCAACAACACCATCGTGACCATTGCCGACTCGAAGGGTGACGTGATCACCTGGTCGAGCGCGGGCAAGGCGGGGTTCAAGGGTTCGAAGAAGTCGACTCCGTTCGCCGCCACGATGGCTGCCGAGATCGCGGGCCGGGAGGCCTACGCCATGGGCGTTCGCCGCGTGCACGTGCGGGTTCAGGGTCCGGGCTCGGGCCGGGAGTCCGCGATCCAGGCGCTGGCGGCCTCGGGCCTCCACGTCAAGGCGATCGAGGACGTGACGCCGCTTCCGCACAACGGCTGCCGGCCTCCCAAGAAGCGCCGGGTCTGATCCCCGGGGCGGGACGGAGCCGTTCATCCGTCCCCGGGAAGCAGGAATCATTACCGAAGCAATCGCAGCGAACGCCGAATGGCGGTCGCGGGGCGCCGGAGGCGGGCGAGGGCCCGTCTCCGCCCCGGCGTTTCAACGGACCAACGTGGTCAGGACAGGTTTCTTTCGATGGCTCGATACACCGGACCGGTCTGCAAGCTCTGCCGCAGGGAAGGGACGAAGCTCTTCCTGAAGGGCACGAAGTGCTACACCGAGAAGTGCCCCGTCGACCGGCGCAGCTATCCGCCGGGGCAGCACGGCCCCGCGCAGGCGCGCCGCCGCAAGCAGTCGGACTACGCCCTCCAGCTTCGCGAGAAGCAGAAGGTGAAGCGGATGTACGGCCTCATCGAGGGCCAGTTCCGCAATCTCTTCGAGTCGGCGGCCAAGCACGAGGGCGTCACGGGTGCCAACCTGCTGATCGGACTCGAGACGCGGCTGGACAACGTCGTCTTCCGCCTCGGGCTCGCACCCAGCCGGAGCGCCGCCCGCCAGCTCGTCCGTCACCGCCACGTGCAGGTGAACGGCGAGTCCGTCGACATCCCGTCCTACCGCGTTCGGGCCGGCGACGAGATCTCGCTCAGGGCCGGGTCCCGGACGCTGGCTCCCGTCGAGGCGTCGCTTGCGTCGCGGACGCGACCGGCCCTGGTCGAGTGGCTCACCCTCGACGAGAAGAACCGGGTCGCCCGCGTGGTGCGCGAGCCGACGCGGGACGACATCTCGGCCGACATCCAGGAACAGCTGATCGTCGAGCTGTACTCGAAGTAAGCGGTACCCAGAATCTGGACGGCGGTCGCGGCGCGGCCCCCGTTTCGCCCCGGGCATTGGAGGAGACAGGTGGAGATTGATCTGACCGGACTCGTGCTTCCCGAAAAGGTGGAGGCGCTGCACACCTCGGACGACGGCCGCATCGGGCAGTTCGTGGTGGAGCCCCTCGAGCGGGGGTACGGACACACGCTGGGCAACTCCGTCCGGCGCGTTCTTCTCTCTTCGCTGAGGGGGGCCGCGGTCTGGGCCTTCCGCATCGACGGCGTGGTGCACGAGCACCAGACGATCGAGGGCGTCGTCGAGGACGTTCACCAGGTGATCCAGAACCTGAAGGCGCTGGTGGTGACGCTGGACGACGACGTAGACGCCGCCACCATCGAGATCTCCGCCCAGAAGGCCGGCGCGGTCACCGCGGGCATGGCCCAGGCCAAGTCGGGTGTCACGATCCTCGAGCCGGATCATCACATCCTCACGCTCCAGGAGGACCGGAACCTCCACATCGAGCTGCGCATCAAGAAGGGGCGCGGCGTGGAGCTCGCGGACCAGCACCCGCTCGAGAAGGGCGCTCCGGTCGACCTGGTCCGGATCGATGCGATCTACAACCCCGTCCGCCGGGCCAACTTCGAGGTCCGCGAGACCCGTGTCGGGCAGCGGACCGACTTCGACCGGCTCACCCTCGAGGTGGAGACGGATGGATCGGTTTCGCCGGCCGAGGCCGTCGGGACCGCGGCGGAGCTGGTGAAGCGTCACATGGATTACCTCCTGTACTTCAAGGCCGGTGGTCTGCACAGGGCTGCGGCCCCCGGCGGCGGCACTGAGGTGCCGGACCGCGTGAAGGACCTCTTCGATCGCCCTCTCGAGGACCTTGCGGAGCTCTCCGTGCGGTCCAGGAACTCGCTGCAGAAGGAGAACATCCGGACGCTGGGCGAGCTCATCCAGAGGACCGAGGAGGAGATGCTCAACATCGAGAACTTCGGAAAGAAGTCGCTCAAGGAGATCCAGGACTTCCTGGCCGAGCACCAGCTCCGCTTCGGGATGCAGATCCGGAGGAGCGACGACGGGACCCTCTTCCTCCTCGAGGAGGAGGCAGGGGCCGGGACCACGGATTCGGCGGACGAGTAGACAACCTCGTCCCCGGGTGATATATCGGTAGCTCGACACAGGATCGACGACCATGCGGCATCGAAAGAAGGGACGCTCCCTGTCCAGGACGTCCAGCCATCGGAAGGCGACGCTCCGGAACATGGCCACCAGCCTCTTCCGGCACGAGCGGATCGAGACGACGACGGCCAAGGCCAAGGAGCTGCGCCCCTACGCGGAGCGCCTCATCACCCTCGCGCGTCGAGGAGACCTCCACGCCCGCAGGCTGGCGGCCAGGTCCGTCCAGGACCGCGATGTGCTGGGGAAGCTCTTCGACGACATCGCTCCCCGGTTCGAGGGGCGCCCGGGTGGGTACACCCGGATCCTGAAGCTGGGAACGCGGAAGGGCGATGCAGCCGAAATGGCGTTGATCGAGCTCGTTGAGAAGAACGAAGCCTGACAACCCGGGAGATCCGATTTCCATGGCCCAGCAGACCAGCGAAAAGCTCCGCTTCCCCCTGATGATCCTCGCCGCGCTTTCCATCGCGGGGTTCGTGTGGTGGCTCTCGGTCTTCACCGAGCCCACGCAGTTCGCCATCGCGCAGGAGGAGACGGAGGAGGTCGACGAGTCGCCGCTGCTTGAGCTCGCCACCTTCCAGCAGATCTTCCATGACATGGACGGTCAGCGAGTCCGGCTGGAGGGGATCGAGGTGGCGACGATGATCGGCCCCCAGGCCTTCCTGACTTCGCTTCCCGACGGGACGCCGCTGGTGGTCCGCATCATGCCCGGTGGCGCGAACGCCCCCATCGTGGGCGGCGACATGCTGGACGTGTCCGGAACGGTCCGGGCCATGTCCGATGCCGTCCTCGACGCGTGGGAGGCGGAGGGCGTGATCACCGACCCGACCGCCCGGGAGATCGCTGGCTTCGGGTCGCACTTCTACGAGGCCGACCGCCTCCGTCATCGCCAGCCCGCCCCCGAGGCGGAGGGCGGAGACGCCGACGACGACAGCTGACACCAGGCTCCCCCGCACGCGGTGGGGGGCACGGGTGGCTGGGAACAGGGATATTCGAACGATGGCACGAGTCTGCGCAGTGTGTGGCAAGGGCCCCTCGACGGGGAACAAGGTCAGCCACGCCAACAACAAGACCAAGCGGCGGTGGCTCCCGAACCTGCAGACCGTGAAGGTCCTGGGGGACGACGGGCAGCCCAGGAGGATCCGCGTCTGCACGTCGTGCATCTCGGCGGGGAAGATCCGGAAGGCTCCGGCCACGAGGCCCGCGGGCGCGACCCGGGCGTGACGCCGCCCGCCCACCGGCGAGCACCGAGCCCCCCCGGCCCCCGAGGCGCCGGGGGGGCTCGCGCGTTCCGGGGCGGGCCCTTCCGGGTGGGGGTGACCCGACCCGGATCGGACGACGAGGGCGACGACCGCCTGGCCGCACGCCTGGAGGAGAACGGTTTCCATGTCGATCGGTATCCCCTGACCCGCATCGAGGACCCCGGCGATCCCCGGCCCCTCGAGCGTGCGGCGCGTGCGCTGCGGCGGGGATCCTACGATGTCCTCCTCCTCACCTCGGCGCGAGCGGCAGCCGCGCTCTCACGGGCCCTGTCCCGGAGCTACGGGGAGGATGGGGAAGCCACGACCGGGCCGCTCCGCCCGGAGGGCCTCGAGGTGTGGGTCGTGGGCGAGGCGACCGGTGAGGCGGCCCGGCGGGCGGGCTTCCCCCCGGACCGGATGCCGGGCCGGTTCGTGGCCGAGGGTCTCCTGGAAGCGGCGGAGGAGTGGGGACCGATGCCCGGACGGCGGATCCTCTTTCCGCGGGCCGCGGAGGGGCGCGACGTCCTCCTGCAGGGACTGGTGCGTGCGGGCGCCAAGGTGACCCTGGTCGAGGCCTACCGGACCGTCGAGCAGCCTGACGTCGCCTCCGGACTGGTCGGCGCGGCGCGGGCGGGCGATCTGGACGCCGTCGTGCTCACCGCCGGTTCGCAGGCACGCGTCCTGGGGCGGGAGGCCGGCGGGGGCTGGCCTGCCGCACTCCCCATGGTCGCCATCGGACCCGCCACCGCGACCGCCGCGCGGGCGGCGGGTCTGCCGGATCCGGTGATCGCCGACCCCCACACCTTCGACGGGGTCGTCGACGCGCTGGACCGGATCCGTGGAGGCCGGTCCAACCCGGCTTCCGCGAGGGGATGAAGGGCGGCCTACCCTTTCGGCGCCCGGTCGCGATTCCGATGACGGTCCAGGGCGACCTGAATCCGCTCGAGGAGATCCGAGACCGTCCAGGGCTTGGGGAGGAAGACGGAACGTGCCGGCAGCCCCTCGGACCGTCGGACCTGCTCGGAGCCCTCTCCCGAGGTGTAGAGAACGGCCACGTCGATCCCCTCTCCCTCCGCGGCCCGAGCCAGCGCAGGACCACTCAGCTTCGGCATGGCCACGTCCGTGATCACGAGCTCGGCCTCGGGCCAGACCCGCAGGGTCATCAGGGCCTCGATTCCGTCGGAGGCCGTTCGCACCGTGTATCCGTGCCGGCGGAGCACGCGGGTCAGGGCGGTCCGGATCGCCTCGTCGTCCTCGGCCACCAGGACCCGCTCGGCTCCTCCCCGGGCCCGTTTTTCAACCTCGTCCCTGGATACGGGAGGTGGGGCGTCCGCCAGGGGGAAGAGGAGTTCGACGGAGGTCCCCATCCCCACCGCAGAGTCGAAGTGGATCCAGCCCCCATGCTGCTTCATCAGCCCGTAGACCATGGCGAGACCGAGCCCGGTCCCCTGGCCCTCCGGCTTCGTCGTGAAGAAGGGGTCGAGAACGCGCGCGAGGACCTCGGGCGGCATGCCGATCCCCGTGTCCCGCACCCGGACCACCATGAATTCGCCCGGCTCCCCCCATCCCAGGGCCGCCACGGACTCCTCGTCGACGACCCTGCGCGCGGCCTCGATCCGGAGTTCTCCCCCCTCGGGCATCGCATCCCGCGCATTCGTCGCGAGGTTCAGGAGGATGTGCTCGATCATCACCGGATCCGCCAGGATCCATCCGTCCTGCACCGCGCGGGTCTCGAGCCGGATCCCCGGCGGCAGGAGGACCCGGAGGAAGGCCGAGGATTCGTCGAGGAGATCCGAGGCGCGAAGGTGGGTCTTCCGGAGCACCTGCTTGCGGCTGAAGCCGAGCAGCTTGCGGACGAGCTCGGCTCCCCGCTGGGCGGAGGCCTCGACCTCGACCAGGTCCGATGCCGCCTGCCCCATGTCGCCGGCCGCCATCGCGTCGCTCACCAGGGCCAGCTGCCCCAGGATCCCCGTGAGCACGTTGCTGAAGTCATGGGCGATACCCGCGGCGAACTGCCCGAGCGCCCGCATCTTCTCGGCCTGGTAGTGGTCCTCGGAGGCGCGGTCGGGGTCGGGGGAGGGAATCACGAAGGGGTCCGGTTCCGGGAGAGATGGAGGAGACCCGACGGGGGTGGGAAGCTTCCCCTGCCGGCGGGCTTCGGGACGCCCGGAAGATAGGGACGGGGAAGGGGATGCGACAGTTCGCTCCCGGGTGGGGCGACGGGGTGAATCCGTGGCAGGTTCCTTGCTCCCCCTTCCGAAGCCGATCCGCTTCCGCCATCGTGGGAGCGCGGCGAAGGGGCGCGATCCGCGACCCGGCGAACGATCGGCGC
>JBJHBX010000019.1:0-18253 GCA_050485725.1 Gemmatimonadales bacterium
TCCCCAGGACCCTCCTGGCCCGGTCGATCAGATCCTGGCGCAGGCGCATGTTCTTGCGGACCACCTTCGACTTCCTGCTCACGCGCACCTCCGAGTCGGGGACGGTTGACTGTACAGATATACGATAAGACTGTACAACATGCCCCCGCAAGGCCCTGCCGCACGAGCCGCAGGGATGCAGTCGAGGCGCCCCCAGGCGCCGGAGCCGGTTCAGCTCCGCGTACACGCGGAGGCGATCGAGAGGGCACCCGCCCCGGCAACGGAACCCCACCCGGTGGCATCCAAGGGATGCGGGTTTGGCCGACGACCCCTGGATCCTGTCGCGCGCAACGGTTCCGGACCCTGCCGGTGTCCAATCCTTCCGTCCTTTCCGCACGTACGGCAGGTACGAAATGTCCCCCTCCTCCGCATCCCCCCGGGAGCCACATCGCATGATGCAACGCCGCCTGTCCCGAAACCTCTCGACCGGCGGTGCGCTTGCCTGGCTCACGCCCGCGCTCCTCGCCGCCACCCTCGCGCTTTCCGCCTGCGCCGACGGTTCCAGCGCAGGGGTTCGCGGCGACTGGTCCCACGAGACCGAGACCCGCGGCGACACGCTCGTGGTGCGCACGCTGGCCGGGAGCGTCTGGGGCGACACCATGGTGCTCGTGCCCGAGGTCGCCATCGGAGAGGCGGTGGGGGAGGAGGCGTACCTCTTCGGGCAGCCGGCGGCCATGGTGCTGGACCCGTCCGGCCACATCCATGTGCTGGACCGACAGGCCCGGGAGGTCCGGACCTTCGCATCCGACGGACGGCACCTCCGGAGCTTCGGAGGGCAGGGGCAGGGGCCGGGCGAGTTCACGAGCCCCGATGCCATGCGCATACTTCCCGACGGACGCCTCGTGATCCGGGATCAGCAGGGGGCGCGCTTCTCGATCTTTGGCGCCGACGGGGCCTTCCTCGACTCGTGGCCGCTCCGTTCGGGGTTCAGCACGAGCACGCCCTTCCAGGTGGTGCACGCCGGCTCGGGCGCCCACGTCTCGAACCCCAGCCTGTCCGATGCCGATGCCTCGATGGACCAGTGGCGCCCGGTCCGGGTGCGCTACCCGATCGGGGACCCTGCGGTGCAGGACACCCTGCCGGTACCCACGAGTGGGTTCGATGCGGACTACGTCGAGGCGCGCACCGAAAACTCCTGGTCCCGGAGCATCGTGCCGTTCTCGCCGCAGGAGCATTGGGCCGAGTTCTCGGACGGGTCCGCCGCCCTGGGGGTCAGCCGCGCGTACGCGGTGCTCCGGCAGGGGCCCGACGGGAGCCTTCTCCGGATCGAGCGGGTGGACGACCCGGTGCCCGTGGACCCGGGGCACGCCGCGGCGGAACGGGAACGGATCACCGAGAACTTCCGGAGAATGGACCCGGCATGGCGCTGGCGGGCCGCCGACATTCCCGCGCAGAAGCCCTGGTTCACGGCGCTCGTGCCCGGGGAAGACGGCACGCTCTGGGTGTTCCGTCCGACCCGCTCCGAGCCCGAGCCGAACCCGTCGCACGACCCGAACGACCCTTCGACCGGCCCGGCCACGCGGTGGGTGGAACCGAACCCGGTGGTCGACGTCTTCGGTGCCGACGGGAGTTACCTGGGACCCGTGCGGCTTCCGCGGGGCTTTTCGGCGTGGCGCACCCCGTGGCTCAGCACCGATGCCGTCGTGGCGGTGGTGACCCACCCGCTGGGGCACGAGCAGGTCGTGCGGTACCGGTTGGTGCCGGCCTCCGAAGCGGGGGGGTGAATCCTCCGCCCCCTCCGCGGGGTAGCCTCGCCACATGGCACCTGTCCGCGTGGGCCTCGAGGGGCTCGAGCTGGACCCGTACCGGGGTCCCCACGACGACCCGCTCCCCCGCGAGGGCGGGTGGGTCGCCGCCGTGTCGGTCATTCTCAGGGAACCCTCGGAGCGGGGCGCGTCGTCCCTCCCCGACCTCCTCCTGATCCGGCGCGCGCCGCACGATCGTGATCCGTGGTCCGGGCACATGGCGCTCCCGGGAGGCCGCCGCGACCCCGCCGACCCCTCGCTTCTGGTCACGGCTCACCGCGAGACGCTGGAGGAGGTCGACATTGCGCTGGCGGAAGAAGGGCGGGTGCTCGGACGGCTTCCGGCGGTCGTTCCCCGAAACGCGCACATCCCCCCGCTCACAATCCTCCCGCTCGTCTTCGCGGTGCCCGCGGGGGTCGAGGCCCGGATCGCCGCGCCCCACGAGGTGGCCGAACTCCACTGGGTCTCGCTCGAGCACCTGCGGAGCCCCGCGGCGCGCACCTCGTTCCGCTACGCCCCCGCCGGCGACATGACCTTTCCGGCCTTCGACGTGGCGGGCCGAAGCGTCTGGGGCCTCACGCACCGGGTGCTGACCGACCTGCTGGCACGGGTGCGCTGAGGGCGGGGGCGCCTCAGCTTCCGTCGTAGAGCCGCTCCAGGTCCACGAGCTCCACCTGGGGCCGATGGGCGGCTTCCCTTCGAAGGGCTGCGCCGAACGAGGCCCCGAAGAGGAGGAGCTTTGCGTCGCCGGCGCGGGGGCCCAGGGCGTTTCGGGCCTCCTCCAGGCGGCGGAGGTGGCGGAGGGTCAGACGCTCTCCGACCTTGGCCTCGCCCAGGGCGAGGACCCTGCGTTCACCCGGCGCGGCCCCTTCATCCGCCGCGACGACCACGTCGACCTCCCTCCACTCCGGCCCGCCACCGCCCGACCCGGGGAGCGAGACGGAGGTCCGGCCCACGTGGTCAGGGGTTCCCCCCAGGGTGTCGATGGCGGCGAACTGCCGGACCCAGGACCGTGCCATGGACTCGAAGCAGGGCCCCAGCACCTGCGACCGGAAGGTCGGGACGAGCTCTTTCCACCCGGCCTCCGTGTCGGCGGAGTGCCGGCCCAGGCGGCCCTGGTGGCGACGGATCACGGCGTAGTGGAACCGCAGGAACGGGTCGGCCGGCTCGTAGGTCGGTCGGTTCTCGCGAAGCGGGTCCTCGACCTCGTCCACCAGGTCGGCGCCAACGAGCACGCGGAGAATGCTGTGCAGGCTGCTTCCCGGAATCCTCACGTAGCTCGCAAGGGAGCTCCATGCGTGGTTTCCGACGGCCACCCCCGAAAGCGTCGCATGGTAGAGGTTGGGCTTCCGCGCCCTGGAGACTGCCGGATCCTCCCCCAGGAGCAACTCGATCTCGCCGAAGAGCGGGGCCGAGGGCGAAAGCACGCGCCGGCTGACCCACCGATCGAAGTCCGGCGGAGATGCCGGAAGGTCATGTCCGACCATCTCGCGTGCGTAGGCCGCCACGCCCCCGATGACCGCGAAGGTCCGGACGGCGGTGGCAAGGTCTTCGGCCCCGTGCAGACGCCGCGCCACCCGGAAGTCGAAGGGCTGAAGACGCATCGCGAGCCCCGCGCGTCCACGGAGGGGGGCCGTGCCTGACAGAAGGCCGCCCATGACGCTCACGGCCGATCCGCACAGAATGAGTCGCGCACGCGACCCGGTCCTGGCATCGGTGCGAGGACCGAAGGTACGCTGGATCAGCGAGGCGATCGTCGGCGTGTGTTCGAGCAGGTACGGAAACTCGTCGAGCACGACCAGGGTCTCCCGGTCCCGCCCCAGGCCCACGAGCGCCTCGATGGCAGCCTCCGATCCGTCGGCGCCCCCAGACCATGCCGAGGCTCGCGGTGGGCGCACCGGAAGCGGCGAACTCCGTGAGGCGGCGCCACTCGGCCTCGCGCATCCGTCTGCGCCCCCTTGCCTCAGCGCAGCACGGTCTTCAGTTCGAGGTGCCAGCGGCTCCGGCTTCCGGTGGGTTGGAGTTCCAGGCGCGTGGTGCCTTCTCGGTCCTGCACCGAGCTCCATGAACCGAGGGCCTGGAGCGAGGCCCTTCCGGACCCACCCCACTCGGCTCCCAGCGTGGCCGCATGTCCCGCACTCCGCGTGGATGCGTGGGCCATGGCGGCTCCGGCCCACGGGCGGATGGCGCGCGGAAGCGCCCCCGGGCGGGGGGCGGAGCCACCGGCGGAGTAGAGTGAGATCCAGTACCCTGCCGCCACCCGGAGCCGGTCGGCCGGGCGGTGCGAGACTTCTCCGCCCGCCCGGATCGTTCGGCCTTCGATGGCGGACCGAAGGAGGCCCGGCAAGGGATCCCCCGTCTCGTGCCACTCCTGGCCGAATTCCACGGTCCCACGGGCCCCCCATGCGCCTGGAGCCGGGGTATACCGGAGCTCGGCCACCCCTGCGACTCGCCGGACACGCGCATCGTGGACCACGGAGTCTGCAGAGGCCTCGGTTCCGTCGCCGCTCAGTTCCGTCCACTCCCCTCGGAGCATGACTGCGAGAGGGGACTCCGGCTCCGGGGACACCTGGAGCGCGATCCCCGCCCATGTCAGGTCGGCTCGCCACCGATGGGCCGGAGCATCGATCTGCGGCTCGCTCCGGAGGGCCTCGTCGAGGACGCTTCGTTCGCCGTGCACGGTCCAGCTCCAGCGGCCACGGTCACCCGAGAGTGTGACGCCGAGCCCCGACTCCTCCTGGTCGCGGCGCATGTAGCGGAGGCCTGAGCCCGGGGGAAGGGGCGACTCGATGGGGGGCGCGTACCCGAGCGCCAGGGTCACGAACGTTCCACCGGAAACGGCGAAGATGCTGGCCGTTTCGGACTCGGCGGCCCAGCGGGCACGAACGCCGGCGCGCAGCGAACCGTCGGATCCGAGTGGGACCTCCAGGCCCACCGTGCCGGCCGGCCGGGAAGACCGGGCGAGGCGAGGCACCCGCGAGATCGTGGAGTGCCCATTCCTTGCCTCGAAGCCCAGCGAGGCACCGACACGAACGCTTCCGATCTCGCGTCCTCCGGCACCCTGAAGCCTCGTTCGCTGGACACGGTGCGGCGTGAGGGTGGTGTCGAACACCACGAACGGCGAGGTCGAGTAGGGGTGCGCCATGATCGACGGCCCCCCGGGATCCATGAGAAGCTCGTCGTGGCGCACCTCTCCGGCGATCGCGCCACGCTCTCCCAGGGGCTGCCAGCCCATGGCCGCGGCGGTCCGGCCACGGATCCCTCCGGGGTCCAGCGGGCGGCGGAACGATCCGGACTCGTCGGACATGGCGGCGGCGAGCCCTGCCTGCCGCGCCCCGACCTCTCCGGGGAGCGCCGCCGGATTCCCGGCCGTCCAGAAGTTCCCGAGCGGAACCGGATCCGAAAGGAGCCCGGGAAGCCAGGTCCAGGTGGGGGGCGCCGCCATCGGGTGCACGGGCACGGATTGGACGGGGCCCCATGCGAGCCAGGGCGCGTGCGACATTCCGCCGCTCGGTGCCTGCTGCGCCGCCGCAGGGCCCGCCAGCGTGCATGCGAGAAGCAGTCCGGTCAGGGCCCGCCGGAAGGGTTTCATCGCAGGAACGCCCCCGGGACCAGGGTGAGTTCCAGCCCGAACCGCATGGGCGGGTGACTCCTGGCCACCGTCGTCGGACCGGAGCTCTCTCGACCCACGCGATCCAGCAGGTTGAAGGCAAAGAAGGCCAGCCGCCCATCTCGGGGCAGGGTCTTCGCGACCTGCACCGAGAGAAGCCAGTCCGGCATCGTGGTCCGGCGGTCGGTGATCACGTTCCGCGCGATCCGGAGGTCGGCGTACTCGGGCTGGCTCCTGGCGGAGGCCGGAACGGGTACGAGCTCGCCGGACCTCGTGATGTACCCCTCGAACGAAAGGGAATCGGTGTCGGCAATGCGCTGGACATGCTCACGGGCGGAGTGCTGAACCGAGGCGGTCACGGCGAGCCCCACGGCCGGCTCCTGGTAGATCATCCGGTAGTTCATGAGCAGCCGGCCACCGGTACTCTCGGACCGGTTCCAGTAGGGTGTGCGTTCAGCCTCCGCGTTCAACTGGAACGATTCGAACTGGCTCCCCACGACCTCGATGCCGGTCGACTGCGTCTCGGTGCGAATCCAGGCTGCCTGCACGTCGAACCGGGTCCTCAGCGCGCGAAGCTCCGGAATCGCGAGGCTGGCCTCGATCCCCCAGGTGCGGAGGTCGACCATGTTGTCCGGGCGAAGCAGCAGCAGGGGAATGAGTTCGGAGCGGTACGGCGGCTCCACGATCTCGGGCGGGCGCCCCGTTCCGATGGTCGAGTCGGAAAGCTGGAAGAGGTCGCGAAGCAGGTGGGTCGGGTCGCGCTGAAGGCCGATCCCCCCCGTGATCCGGTCATCGAAGGCCAGAATCGAAAAGCCCCCACGCCGTCCCAGCCCCACTTCGAGGCCGACTTCCGACTTGTGCCCGCGGGCCATCGCGAGCTCCGGATTCGACGGATCCAGAACCGTGGTCGTCAGGACCGCGAGCCGCTCCGCGGGGTCACTCGTGAACCAGTTCACGTTGACGATGTCGTGGAACTGGGGCGCCGGGCTGAGCTGGCCGAGGGCGGGGAACTTGGCGGTGGCTCCCCAGCCGGCCCGGACCCGGATGGCCTCGGACGGTGCCAGCTCCAGGTTGATGCGGGGCTGGAGTGCCAGGTCCAGCACCCCGGAGAGCCAGCTCCCGCCCTCATGCAGCATGTCGACGCGCAGTCCCGCCTGGAGCGAAGCATGCCGGCTCCCGGATGCACGCCAAGTCATCCGGTCGTCCAGGTAGAGCGAGGAGGTGGCCATGGGCGGGAGATCGGCAAACCGCCGAGGGCGATCGAAACCCTGCACGCCGTTGAAGGTCACCTGCGGCGGAAACTCCATGTCGAACTGGTACCCTGCGCCCTGGTTCCATTCCCGGCGCAGCTCGAGCCCGGCGTGGACCTCGTGGTCGGCCCCGAACCGCCGCAGGGGCCGGGCATGCTCGATCCGACCGAACGCAAACCAGGGATCACCGTCCACCTGCACCTGCGCCAGGTAGGGGCCTCCGATGAACCGACCCGTGCTTCTTCCGTCGTCGAGCCGATCGGTGAAGGGAAGTGCGCTTCGCTGCCGCTCCTGCTGCCGGAAGGAGCGCTGCCACTGGCGATCCAGCGACGCGGTGACCTCCCAGCGTGCGCCGCCGTCGGATTCGATACGGAATCGCTCCGAGATCCGCAGGCCACTGTCCCGGCTCGAGGAGGATGCCCCGAGGTTCAGCTCCTCGATCTCCGGAACGTCACGGGTCAGGCGAAAGACCTCGAGGCGTGAATCGAGGGTCGCTCGCCCGGAAGCCCCCAGCACGATTCGATGCGAGAACTGGGTCGCGGTCCGGAGCGCGTGGTCCTCCCGCTGGCCCGGCGCGAGGAGCGTTCGCGTCATGTCGACGAACGCGGTCGCCGTCTGCGCGGACCCCAGTTCCATGCCGGCGCCGAACCCGACCTGCGACGTGTGCTCGTCGCGTCGGAGCAGGAGCTCGGGCTCCACGACACCGGCACGTGTATCGACGATGATCGCGCCCTGGGAGAGGTCACCGAACCGGGCGGAGGGGACCCCACGGATCACCTCGACCCGGTCGAGCATGGCGGCCGGAATGCGGCGCAGGTCGATGCCTCCGCCGGCGCTGCTCGGTACCGGCAGTTCTCCCCGGGGACCCAGGGACTGGAGATTCGCGTTGTTGGAAAGCGGGACCCCGTCGAGCACGATGAGGGTGCCCGCCGACGCCAGGTCGCCGGTGCCGGGCCCCAGGGCGTCGGCACCCAGGCCCGCCGTGGGGACCGTGCGGAGCGAGATCTGCTGGACGCCATCGATACCGGGGGGACGGATCGGCACACCGGGTACGAGCTCGAGGATCCCTGCCAGGCTCGTGGCCGTCTGGTACTGGATGGCTGCCCGGTCGATCACGGTGGCGGTACCCAGCTCGCCCCGCGCGCGTCCGACCGGGTCGGCGGTGATCAGCACCCCTTCCACCTGGAGGGCGCTGACGGCCATGCGCACTTCCTGCTGGAGTACCGCCCCCGGCGCCACCGTCAGCGGGATCCGGGCGGTGGCATACCCCAGCATGCTGACACGCAGGACCTGGGGGCCCGGGGGGATGCCTTCCAGCCGGAACCGGCCCTCGGCACCGGTCACCGCGGCGAAGCGCGTGCCCTCAAGGGCGACGAGGGCACCCACCAGCGGCGCACCGGAATCCTGCACGATCACCTGCCCGGTGACCACCGGGGGTGGAGGGTCCTGGGCCGCCAGGTGTGGTGCACACACCAGGGCCAGGAGCCCAAGCCACAGGGCCCGACCGCCGAATGGGCGAGGGTACCTATGCGGCATCGCGTCCCGAACCTACCGAGCGCAGACGCGGTTACGCTGGCGGATCAGAGTATGCAAACACAGCACCGCGGCGCCGGTGCCGGATTGTCCTGATAACAGACCCCCATCCACCCCCCATAGAAGCGGCAAAGGTTGTCGCATGCCACGTCACCCGGGGTTCCGTCGAGGCACTCCCCGAGGAAGTCCGGCGGTAGGTCGAGACATTCCTCGAAGCCGGAGCCGCTCAGCTGCGCACCGCCGAATCCGAGCGCCGCGACAACGAGAATCACGTACCCCGACCACCCCAGTAGACTCATGCGCTTCAACATCGGTCCTCCTCCTTGAGGGGAATGTGGTCCTGCACCCCGGGCCGCCCTATTCCAAGGTAGCGGCATCGAGCCGGGCTTGGATCGAGTCGAGCGCGGGGCCAACGCTCAACTCTCCGACTCGATGGTAAATCACCCTTCCGTCATGACTGAGGATCATTAGCTGGGGTGTGACACCGGTGCGGTAAAACCAATGCAGCTTCGGCTCGGGAAAGGTCACAATGGGAAACCCCATTCCGTCCGAAGCGATGTGCTCAGATACGTCCGCCTCTTCGTCGACCGAGATGCCGACGATGCGCGCACCCCGGTTGGCCTCGGAAAGCGCACGCCATGCGGGTCTGGAGCGTTCTGAAAACTCACAAGCGAACGACATGACGATCAGAAGCTGAGGGCTGCCATCCTGGGAGCCGCCGACATACAACTCGGCGCCGCGGTCGTCCTCCGCAGTGAAGGCCGGAACGTACATCCCCACCTCCGGAAACCAGCCTGCGCGATGCAGATCACCGATCCGCCGCTCCATGTCGTCGACACGAACTCCTAACATCACGACCAAGGTGGCTGCGGTCGCGAGTCCTGCGGTCAGCAGCCAGAACACCCATCGGTTGGACCTGGGACCATGAGTCGCATCGCGCTGGAATCCTCCAAGGGCCCTGAGCCGAAGGAGGTCAGCAGAAGGTCTGCTCCTCGCCCCGACAGTGCCAAGCCAAGCCATTTCTGATGGCATTATCCGGACGACCAGACTGAATGTCAAGCTTTCGTTTCGGGCGAACCGCCCCACCAGGTTTCGAAGGGAGGCGGCACCGGGGTCGAGTGGGAAAGCAAGTCAGGCTGCCACCGCCGACTGCCCACACCTTGATCCGGCACAACCCCTTTCACCGGCAGGATCCGCCACCCCGGGGCCCTCAGAATGGCGAAACTTGCCAGAAGCACACCTGCAAGGATAAGGTAGGAGCATCGTCCTATGCCGCCGTGCTCGACCCCGGGACCGCTTCGGGCGAAGGGATCACTTCCCATGGTCGGGGCTTCGCACCGGAGGGCGACCGTAGGTTTCAAAGGCGAGGAGACTCATGTCTCGAGGGCTTGGGCATGGTCCGATGCGGGCGGCGAGTGCCTTGTCTTGGCTTGACGTGCCCTCGGTTTGTGGGCAAATGGCCGCGCTTGCGCAAGGATCCGGCCTCCCCAACATCGATACGATAGTTCGGGCGCGTATGAAACGGCTCTAGCTCTGGAGCGAGCACCTAATGTGCAGTCCGAGTGTGAGAGATGGTCGTACGGCCACCCCTTTGTTGTGGGGGATGGGTTTCGCCGTGGGCGTGACCGCGGGGGGCTGCGAGCTGTCCGAGGTGACCTACTTCGACCTGCCGGCACCCGAATCCGTGCAGGTGGAACTGCGGATCGAGTCGGAGGATCGCGAGGCGGCCGCCGCGCTCGGGTGGTTGGACAGAGGGGTGCCCGACGCCATCGTCCATGTCCGTCAGACGAACGCGGAGGACCCGTGGGAGGGCGAGGTCCGCTCGGATTCGGACGGCGAACTTGTCCTTGGCCTGTTGCCGCCGGGCCTCTACCGGGTGACGGTGGAACGGGTGCTGGACGCCGTCGAGCGGGAGACCGTGAGCGACGCCGTGGGATTCTTTGGCGAATACACGGTGCAGGTGGGCGCAGAGCCGCTCTCGACGACGCTCGAGGTTCCGGCGAGCCGGCCGGGGTCCCTCGTGTTCAGCGAGATCAAGCAGACTTCCGACGGCCTGGCCTCGGGGTTCGGGGGCTACCCCGACGGGAAGTACTTCGAGGTCTACAACAACGCCGATACCGTGATCTACCTCGACGGAAAGCTCCTCGGGGAAGGTTTTCCGGACGTGCTCGACTTTGCCCCTGCCCGACCGTGCGAGGCCCAAGCGGAGCTTCGCCTCGATCCCCAGGGAATCTGGACCTGGCACTTCGAGCGTTTTCCCGGCGAGGGTACGGACCATCCGCTGGCCCCGGGGCACACGGCGGTCGTGGCGCTCGACGCCATCGACCACCGTCCGTTCGCACCCGCGGCGCAGGACCTGACCGGAGCCGACTTCGAGTCGATCGGGACGGCCGACGTGGACAACCCCGCGGTTCCCAACATGGTCAACCTCGGGCACGTGCGCCTTCCGCGGGGGCTCAGCGTGCTCTCGGGCGTCGTGTTCCTTGCCGATGCCATGGAGCTGGAAGGGCTACCTCGTCGACAGGACGTGGCCGGGCGCGAGTTTCGGCGCGTGCCGGTGGATCGCATCCTCGATGTGGCAACGTACCTCCCGGGCTGGGAGCAGAACTTCGCTCCCTGCGCCCAGGTCACCCACCCGGACCACGACCGGAGCTGGTTTCCCGTTCCCCTCCCGGAGGGAACCGGGTACTCGCATCGCTCCCTCCACCGCCGGCCGATGCTGACCCTCGAGGACGGCCGCGTCATCCTGCAGCGGACGCGCAGTTCCCGGGCCGATTTCTTCGAGGCGCCCTACGCCCCCGGGAGGATCCCCGGGGCCGGTCAGCCCTGACCACACGGGCCGCGCCGCCTCACCCCTCCCCCGGCACCTCGCTCTTCCGGACCTCGATCCCGCGCCGGGTCAGCCCCGCGATGTAGGCCCCGGGGTCAACGGTCTCGTCGGGGGTGCGCACGCCCTTCTCGCGAATCTGCCCGCGCCCCTGCATCACCCCGGTCAGCGCCAGCGAGTACCCGGTGGTGCGCATCATCGCGGTGATCCCGGTGGCCGCGTCGTAGTAGTCCAGCACGTCATAGCGGATCGTGCGGGGCCCGCCGTCCTTCTGGCCCCGGATCCCGACCCGCAGCGCCACCAGGTCCTGTCCGCCGGGCTTCCTCAGCAGCGGGCTCACCCGGTCGATGAAGAACTTCCGCGGCGTGATCTCGGCATCCCCCACCGCAACGGGCGCATCCGAAAGAAGCCCCAGGTCGCGGATCGCCTTCATGATGTGCGCGTGCCCCGGGTACCGGAGCGTCTTGTACTCCATGGTCCGGAGCTGTCCCCGGTAGCGGTACGGGAGCGTCGAGATGCCCCCGGCGGTGTAGAAGGCCTCGAGCGTTCCGAGGGGCTCCGGAAAGGCCACCTCTTCCATGCCCGTCAGCGGCTCCACCTCGAGCGGCTCGCCGTCTCTCAGCACGAGCCCGGGCGTCGTGTAGTAGTCGAGGACCCCCTCCATCGAGTACACGATCTGGTAGTTCAGCGGGGGCTCGGGGTTCTGCGGGAGCCCGCCCACCCACATCCGCACCGACTCGGTCGAGTCGAGTTCGTCGATGCCCGCCTGCGCCAGGATGTTCACCATGCCCGGCGCGAGCCCGCAGTCCGGAATCACGCTGACCCCGGCGGCTGCGGCCTCGGCGTCGAGCTCGCGCTGCGCCTCGACGATCTCGGTGTTCCCGCCCAGGTCCGCGAAGTTCGCCCCGGCCTCGATGGCGAGCTTCGTCATGGGCAGGTTGAAGTAGTACGGCAGCGCGCAGACCACCGAGGTCATGCCCTGCATGGCGCGGCGCACCGAGTCGGCGTCGCGGGCGTCCACCTGCTCCACGCGGAGCTTTCCGCTCCCCCCGGCCGACGCCAGGAAGGGCTCGAGGAAGGGCGCCACCGTGGTCTGCATGTCGCCGATCACCACCTCGGTCACACCCTCGTCCTGGAGCAGGTCGTAGGCCGCCGCGGAGCCCTGCGCTCCGCCGCCGAGCACCAGTACCTTCATCGCTTCACCTCGTGTGGGTTGTAGGGGGCCCCGTGCCCGGGGCCCGTTCGTGTTCGACCCGCAAATGTATTCACTTCTGGATGCAACCGCGTGGTCCCCCTGCCCCCGGGCGGCTCTCCCGGCGCTCCCGTGGCGGGGTCCGATGCGCGGCGAGCGCCGATCAGGCGCCGAACAGGTCGGGCTGGTCCTCGTCGTCGGAGGGAGCGCCGCCGGCGGAATCCGGCCGCCCTGCCGGCGGGGTCGCATCCCGCTCCGCGCGCTCCGCATCCCCCGGATCCCGATCCCGGGCGCCGGGCGGAACGCCGAGTTCGTCCGCGCCCTCGATGCCGGCCTCGCCCGCGGCCGCACCCGCGCCCCCGATCTCGCCCGCGGCTCCCGCCTCGCCAGCTTCCTCGATCGCGCCCGCGCTGCCGGCTTCGCTCCCGACCTCGCCCGGCTCGTCGATGCCGCCCTCGCCGCCGCCCTCATCGCCGCCTTCGACCCCGGCGGTCCGCTCGGTCAGGCTCCGGGTGACCTCGACGATCCGGTCGCCGGCCGTGACCTTCAGCAGGCGCGACCCGCGGGTCCGGCGCCCCTGGAGGGGAGCGTCGACCGCGGCCACCTTCGTGACCTGGCCTCCGGCGCTGACGAGGCTCACCTCGTCGCCGTCCACGACCTCGAGGGCCGCCACCACCGGCCCGGCGTCGGCCGAGGCGGGCGAGGCCAGCGTTCCGAGCCCCCCGCGCTTCTGGAGCGGGAACTCCCCCAAGGGGGTCCGCTTTCCCCAGCCGAGCTCCGTGACCATCAGGATCCGGGCATCGCGCCGAATCGGGACCACGCCGACCACGCGGTCCTCGCCCTTCAGGTCGATTCCCTTCACCCCGCGGGCGGTGCGCCCCATGGTCGAGACCTCCTTCTCCTCGAAGCGGATGGCCCGGCCGTCGCGGGTCAGGAGCATCAGCTCGGCCCGGCCGTCCGAGAGCACAACGTCGAGGATCCGGTCACCCGGTGCCACGCCGGCGGCGATCACCCCTCCCGCGCGCGGCTTCGCGAACTCCCCGAGGTCGGTGCGCTTCACGAGGCCGCCCTCCGACACGAAGGCGAGCACCTTCCCCGCCTCGGCCAGCTCCTCGACGGGGACGAGGGCCACGATCCGGTCCTCGCGCGGGGCGCCCGTCAGCGCGTAGACCGACTGCCCCCGCGAGGCCCGGGCCCCCTCCGGCACGTCGAGCACCGACAGGAAGTGCACCTGCCCCCCCTCGGTGAAGGCCAGGAGCCAGCCCCGGGTGCGGGCCGTGAAGACCCGCTCGAGCCAGTCGTCCTCGTAGGCCTCCATGCCGGCGAGCGCCTTCCCCGAGGCCACGCGGCGCCGGTACAGGTGCACCGGAATCCGCTTCATGAAGCCCTGGTGCGAGACCGTGATGACCACGTCCTCGTCGGCCACGGCGTCCTCGACGGGGGCGTCGTGCTCCTCGGCATCGTGCAGGATCACGGTGCGGCGCTTGTCGCCGTAGGCCTCGACGGCGTCGGAGAGCTCCTCGAGCACCACCTGAAGCTGGCGTCCCTCGTCGGCCAGGATCGCGCGCAGGTGGGCGATCTCGGTCTCGAGCTCGGCCATGCGGGCCCGGAGGCCGGCGCTCTCGAGCGAGGTGAGCTTGCCCAGGCGCATGTTCAGGATCGCGTCGGCCTGGATGTCGGAGAGGCCGAAGCGCTTCTGCAGCCGCCCCGAGGCCTGGGGGCGATCCTTCGACTCGCGGATGATGCGGACCACTTCGTCGATGTGGTCGAGCGCCACCAGGAGCCCTTCCACCACGTGGCGCTCGGCCTCGGCCTTCTCGAGCTCGTGGCGCGAGCGGCGGACCACGACCTGGACCCGGTGGTCGCGGTAGCGCTCGAGCATGGCCTTGAGGCCGAGTTCCTTCGGCTCGCCGTGGTCCAGCGCCAGCAGGATCGCCCCGAAGGTCTGCTGCAGGTAGGTGCGCCGGAGCAGGGTGGGAAGGGTCTTCGCCGGGTCCGCGCCCCGCTTGAACTCGATGACCAGGCGAAGCCCGTCGCGGTCCGACTCGTCGCGGACGTCGCTCACATCGTCGATCTTTCCCTTCCGCGACAGGTCCACGATCTGCTCGATGATCTTCGCCTTCGAGACCGCGTACGGGATCTCGGTCACCACGAGCTGCTCCTTTCCCCCGCGGAGCGCCTCTTTCACGACCCGGGCCCGCATCACGATGCGGCCGCGCCCGGTCTCGTACATGTCGCGAATGCCGCCCCCCCCGACGATGTAGCCCCCGGTGGGGAAGTCGGGCCCCGGCACGTGGGCCATCAGGTCGGCGGTGCTGCACTCCGGGTGCTCCACCAGGTGGCGGAAGGCGCCGGCCACCTCGCGAAGGTTGTGGGGGGGGATGTTCGTGCTCATCCCCACCGCGATCCCCGACGAGCCGTTCACGAGCAGGTTCGGGATGCGCGACGGGAGGACCGTGGGCTCGAGCAGGCGGCCGTCGAAGTTCGGGGACCAGTCGACGGTGTCCATGTCGATATCTGCGAGCATCGACTCGGCCACCGGCGCCAGGCGGGCCTCGGTGTAGCGGTAGGCCGCCGCCGAGTCCCCGTCGATGGAGCCGAAGTTGCCCTGCCCGTCCACGAGCGGGTAGCGGAGCGAGAAGTCCTGGACCATGCGGACCAGGGCGTCGTAGACCGCCGAGTCCCCGTGGGGGTGGAACTTGCCCAGCACCTCGCCCACCACCGAGGCCGACTTCTTGTGGGCCCGGTCGGGGCGCAGTCCCAGCTCGTTCATGGCGTGGAGAATGCGCCGGTGCACCGGCTTGAGCCCGTCGCGCACGTCGGGAAGGGCCCGCTGCACGATCACGCTCATGGAGTAGTCGAGGAAGGCTTCCCGCATTTCCTCCTCGATCAGGCGGGGAAGCACGCGCTCCCGCTTCTGGGCCACCGACATCCTCGCTCCTGCGGTTCCTGGGTAGGGCAATCCGGACCGGACCCGCGGCGTGGCGGGCCCGCACGAACCGGACCCACCGCAGTGGCGGGCCCGCGCGAACCGGACCCGCCGCGTGGCGGGCCCGCACGAAGATGGGTCGCAGGGGGGGGTGGGGGAAGGGAAGGGGCCGGGGGCGGGCCGGCGAGTACGAACACCACACTCGGCCACCTCGCCGCCGCGCTGGCGTCCCGCGTCTCACCACAGGAGACAAGGGCCGCCAACGTCCTTCCACCGAACGGACGTTGGCGGCGCACGTCTCAGAGACCGAGACGCTCCGTGCCAACGTCTCGGAACCACGCGCCGATTGTCACGCCCGTCGCACGGGGCGCGGGGGCCGACCGCGCGCCGGAAACCGGTGCGGTCGCCCCCGTCCGAATAGCGTGTTGCGGCCGTGGCCGAGCGACCCCCGGGCCGGCGGCCCGCCGGATTCGGCTGGTGCGGGTGGCGCCGCGGGCCGGGCAGCGGGCCGGGCAGCGGGCCGGCGATCACAAACACCACACTCGGCCACCCCGCCGCCGCGCTGGCGTCCCGCGTCTCACCACAGGAGACAAGGGCCGCCAACGTCCTTCCGCTGAACGGACGTTGGCGGCGCACGTCTCAGAGACCGAGACGCTCCGTGCCAACGTCTCGGAACCACGCGCCGATTGTCACGCCCGTCGCACGAGGCGCGGGGCCGACCGCGCGCCGAAAACCGGTGCGGTCGCCGCCCCGTCAGGATCGGGTGGTCCGGCAGTGGCCGAGCGACCCCGGACCGGCGGCCCGCCGGATTCGGCCGGTGCGGGTGGGGCCGCGCCCCGGCCTACAGCGCGTCCAGCTCCTGCTCGAGCTCGGCGGCGAGGGTGGGATGCCCGTGGGCGAGCGCCGCCTGGATCCCGGTGCGGTACGCCTCGCGGGCCTCGTCGTCGCGGCCCAGCTCGGCGAGGGCGGCGCCGAGGCGGCCCCAGGCGTTCCCCTCGTCGTCGGCGAGCTCCAGGTAGTGGCGGAGCTCGGTCACCCCGGCCTCGAGGTCGCCGGCGTTCAGGTGCTCGACCGCTAGCCCGAAGCGCAGGCGGGGGTCGTCGGGCCGCCGCTCGAGCATGCCGCGGAGCGCCTCGATGCGCGACCCGCTCACCCTCGGGCTCCGGGCACGTCAGTCCGGAAAGATGAAGGTGTGGGCGTCGACCGGGTCGGGCGCGGCGCCGTGCACGAGCTCGAAGAGGGCGTGCATCTCGCGTCCCATCAGCTCCAGCCGGTGGAGCACGGAAAGGGCGTGCGCGTAGTCGAAGTACGCAGCCACGGCCGGCTCGTCGGCGGGGTGGGAGGCGAGCACGTGCGCATCCATCATGCTGCGAAGGTGCTGCACCACGGCTCGAACACCACGCTCGGCCGCGTCCTGCTCGGCCATGGTCTGGAAGGAGAGGTCACCTACGAGGCGCGGCAGGAGGGTCTCGACCGAGACTCGCGCAGCCGGCGGGGCGGCGACTGCGCCACCCCCGGCGGGTTCGCCCAGGAACGCACGGGCTCCGTGCTCCAGAGCGCGGAGCTCCTCGAAGCTGCAGGCGAAGATCATGGGGCACCTCCCCTGTGCGGGCTCCGCTGCATTCGCGACCCCCGGGGACGGCCCCTCGGGACCCGGATCACGTTGCGCATGCTGAACCCTGCCCTCCCTTACCTATTGGGCCCGGGGATCGTTCCGGCAAGGTGCACGAATCTTCACACCCGGGTGGGTCCTCCCATCGAGGTACCTGCAGGGCCCGTGCCGGGCGTAGGTCCGGGGGCGCCGGGGCGACGGCGGGGGCGCCGGGGCGAACTCACGGGCCCGGCGGCACCCTCAGGGGCCGACCTCCCCTTCTTCGAGCACCGTGACCGGGTCCCCGACCCGCAGCACCCCGTCGCCGCTGGGCACGACGTTCTGCCCGAACCAGACCTTTCCGCCCCAGCCGCGGTAGGTGGCCAGCGTCCGGAGCGGCTCCTTGCCCTTCTCGGCGGTGCGCGTGTCGACGGTGGTCACCGCGCAGCGTGCACAGAGCTTGACCCCCCGGCATTCCGCCTTGCCCAGGCGAAAGCGGCGCCAGCGGTCCTCGGCGTGGGGGCCTTCGACGCCCGTCACCACCACGTTCGGGCGGAAGCGATCCATGGGGACCGGCGCGTCGAGGCGGCGGTTCAGTTCGGCGAGCGATGCGTCGCTCAGGAGAAGCACCGGATAGCCGTCGGCGAAGCTGACCTCGGCCCCGGGCGCGAAGCGGGGGTCGACCGGGCGCCGGGCGTGGTCCGGCTGGTAGACGAGCCGGACCGGCTCGCCGAGCACCTCGGAGAGCCACGCGTCGGCCTCGGGACTCGGCGCCCACGCATCGAGGGTGTCGCCCCAGATGTCGACGCGGAGGGTCTCGGCCGCACCGAGGGTCTCGGCTGCGCCGGGACGCCCCTCGAGGACCAGCTCCGGCATACCCTCGGCCGACAGCACCAGCTCGTCGCCGAGCGCGGTGCGGATCAGGACCATGCGCGGATGCGTCCGCTGCGACAGGAAGGTCCCGCCCTGGTCCACGACCATCCAGCGGCGGTCTCCGTCCAGGCCGCGGGGGCCGAGCTTCCGCTCGGTGACGTCGATCCCCTTGAGCCCCTTGACCGGAAAGATCGTGAGGCGGGCGATCCGGGGGCCGGCGGTCGCGGCGCCGCGGGCGATCCGGGGGCCGGCGGTCGCGGCTTCGCGGGCCCCCCGGGCGCGAAGATGATCGGCACCCCCTCGGGGCCCACCGTGCCTCCGGTTCCCGGGGGGCCGCCCCGTGCCCCGCCCATGGAGCCGCCGGCGGCGGTGGCATCCACCAGGCGAAGCGGGATCGAGGCCAGCGACTCGCCGTCGATGGCGATCTCGAAGCTGTACGCGCCCGCCTTCGGGAAGACGAGGCCGTCCAGGTTCAGCACGTGGGGAATGCGCGTCACTTCGTCGCCGTGGGCGGGGCCGACCTGGAGCTTCCCGTCGAGGCGCACCAGGTCGTCGCCGTCGGGGGTCACGAGCCGGATTTCGGCGGTGTGCTCACCGGCGTCCCCGGCCCGGGCGGCCAGCCGGATCACGAGGCAGACGCGACCGTGGCGCGCGGGAAACTCCC
>JBJHBX010000020.1:0-18232 GCA_050485725.1 Gemmatimonadales bacterium
GTGCCGAAGCGCTCACGGTTCCCCCCGAGGAGCGAGGCCCGGAGGGCGTCGCTGTCGAACGGCAGCGGGCCGGTGTCGTACCCGGCGGCGGAAAGCTCGGCAAGGGCCCGGTGGAGCGAACCCCAGACATCGAGGTACGCCGCCGTGCCCACGTTCCCGGCGTTCGGCGGAAAGTTGAAGAGCACGACGGCGACCTTCCGGTCCCGTCGCTCGGCACGGCGCAGCCGGACCCAGCGCGCCACCCGGTCCGCCGCGCGCTCCACCTGCCCTTCCAGGGGAAGCATGCGACCGCTTCCATCCGCCTCGGAACGCCCCGCGAAGACCGTCGGTGCGATCGCGCCATCGAGCTCCGGAAGGGCCACGTTCAGCGCCGCCTGGAGGGGCACGAGCCCCCGCGGGTCCTCGCCCCACGCCTCGGCCGACTGGAACTCGAGGGGCTGGAGCACCAGGTAGGGCACGTCCAGGCGCTCGAGGAGCGCACGGGCCCGGGGCGCGTCGGAGTAGGCGGGTCCTCCGACCAGCGAGAACCCGGTCAGCGACACGAGGGCATCGATCCGGGTGCCGCCCTCCAGGAACCAGCGCTCGAGCACCGGGGCGTTGTCGAGCCCGGCCGCGAAGGCGCATAGCACCCGCAGCCCCCGCGCCTCGAGGGCCCGGATCACCGCGTCGTAGTGCGCCGTGTTTCCGGCCAGCAGGTACGATCGCATGACGAGGATGCCCACCGCGGGTACGTCGGCATCGCCGGGGCGGAATCCCGGGAGGTCGGCCAGTCGCTCCGTCAGCCCGCCCGCCGGGAGGTCCGGGTGGTAGAGGCCGCTCTCGGGGTACTCCCGGGGCGCAGCCGCCACCGACCCGTTCCCCGGGCCTGCGTACCTCGAAAGCAGGAAGCGGAACATGGCCTCGAGGTTCTCCTCGGAGCCGGACAGCCAGTACTGCAGGCAGAGGAACCAGGCGCGCACGTCCTGCGCCCGCCCGGGCACGAACCGGAGGATCTGGGGGATCCGCCGAAGCATCCGGAGCTGCCGCTTCCCCGAATCCCCTCCTCCTTCCCCGCCCCCCCGGAGCTTCCGGAGAAGCCCCCGGAACCAGCTTCCACCTCCGGCCTCGCCGTCGCCCTCTCCGCCCATGCGGAAGCTCCCCATGCGGGTGAGCCGGGTCACCGGACCTTCCGACAGGAGGCAGACGAGGGCCTGGTAGTCCTCGCGTCGCTCCCGCAGCACGGGGAGGATGACCTCCGACATGCTGGGCATGAAGATCTGGGTCACCACCACGAGATCCGCGACCTCGAGCGAGGCCCGCACGCGCTCGGGCGCCGAGGGGTCCGCCTCCCAGTCCGCCGCCACGTGCATTTCCGGCCGGAGCCCGGGAACCTCGCGCTCGAGCCGGTCACGAACGCGACCGAATGCGGCCGTGAGGTGGTGGTTCAGGGTGACGAGAACGAGGCGCATGGGTCAGCGGTTCCCGAAATGGGCCTTGGCGTCGTACAGCGTGTCCACCCCGATCGTGGCCAGCCCGCGCTCGGAGGCGTAGGCCTCGGTGTTCCGGCGCGCCTTCCCCCTCACGAAGAAGGGGATCTTCCGGAGCTCGGCCTCGGCGTCGGGTGCCCAGGTGGGACCGGCCGGGTCACCGGCGACGGCCACGGCGACCTCGGCCCCGGACGCGTCGACCGCACCCGGGCCCGGCTCCACGTCCGCTTCCCCGGTGGCCTCCCCGGGGGCGAAGGGTGCCGCTCCGGCCTCCGGCCCGACGAGCTCGGGGGCGTGGGCATGCAGATGCGACGGCCCCCGGTCGTTCGCGAACTCGAAATCGTCCTGGAACATGCCCAGGAGGTGTTCCTCGAGCCCCATCATGAGGGGGTGCACCCAGCTGTCGAAGAGGACGTTCGCCCCCTCGGGACCCATCTGCGGGGAGTACCGTGCGGGGAAATCCTGGACATGGACCGGGGCCGAGATCACCGCGCAGAAGATCCCGAGCCGCTTCGCGATGTGCCGTTCCATCTGCGTGCCCAGGACGAGTTCGGGGGCCGCCTCGCGGATCGCGTCCTCGACCTCGAGGTAGTCGTCGGTGATCAGCGGTTCGACCCCGATCTCCTTCGCGGCAGCGCGGAGTTCGCGGGCGAATTCCCGGTTGTAGCAGCCGAGCCCCACGACGGTGAACCCCAGCTCCTCCCGTGCAACCCGGGCCGCCGCCACCGCGTGGGTCGCATCCCCGAAAATGAAGACGCGCTTGTCGTTCAGGTACGTGGAATCCACCGAGCGCGACCACCACGACATGCGCCCCGGAAGCCGCGCATCGACGACCCGGATCGCGGCATCGGCGTCGAGCCCCGCAACCCCCGCCACCTCCCGCACGAAGTCGCGGGTCGCCCCCACCCCGATGGGCACCGTCCGGACCGTCGGCTGGCGGAAGGTGCGCTCGAGCCAGGTGGCCACCTGGCCGGCGATCTCCGGATAGAGCACGACGTTGAAGTCGGCGTCGCCGATCCGGGCGAGCGCATCGGGAGAGGCATGCATCGGGGCAACGAGCACCACGTCGATCCCGATGGCGTCCAGGAGCCGGGTGACCTCGGTCACGTCGTCGCGGTGACGGAAGCCGAGGGCCGTGGCCCCCAGCAGGTTGCAGGTGGGCCGCCGGCCCGCCTCCCGCGCCCGCTCGGCCACCGACGACCGCTCCGTGCCCGGGGCCGGCGCATGGGGCAGGGCCATGGCACGCACGAGCTGGTAGAAGGTCTCGGAAGCCCCCCAGTTCTCCTTCCGCTGGTAGGAGGGAAGCTCCAGGGGCACGACGGGAATCGGAAGGTCGAGGGTCGCCGCGAGCCCCCCGGGGTCGTCCTGGATCAGCTCCGCGGTGCACGAGGCGCCCACGAGGAGCGCCTGCGGCCGGAAGCGCTCGTACGCGTCGCGCACCGCCGTCTTCACGAGCGCCGCCGTGTCTCCCCCCAGGTCCTGCGCCTGGAAAGTGGTGTAGGTCACCGGGGGCCGGTGGTCCCGCCGCTCGATCATCGTGAAGAGGAGATCGGCGTAGGTGTCTCCCTGCGGGGCGTGGAGCACGTAGTGCACGTCGCGCATTCCGGTGGCCACGCGCATCGCCCCCACGTGGGGCGGCCCCTCGTAGGTCCAGATCGTGAGCTTCATGACGCAGCCCCCTGCATCGGCGCGTCGAGCCCCCGCCCGTCTGCAGGCAGCCCCGAGAGCCGCTCCCGCCGCCGAAGCGGCCGGGCAAAGAGCTCCGCCAGGTCCCCCGCCTGGTCGAACCCCTGGATCGGGGTGAAGACCAGCTCGATGGCCCACTTGGTCGTGAGCCCCAGGGCCTCGAGGGGGTTCGCGAGTCCCAGCCCGCACACGGTCAGGTCCGGCTTCGCCTCGCGGCACCGGTCCAGCTGCCGGTCCACGTCCTGCCCCTCGCTCAGCACGAAGCCCCCCGCCGACGCCTCGCCGTCGAGGAGCCCCATCTCGCGATCCATGTGCGCGCGGTGCAGGTACGGCATCCCGACCTCGACGGGGACCATGCCCAGTTCCCGGTGAAGAAAGCGCGCCAGCGGAAGCTCGAGCTGCGAATCAGGGAAGAAGAAGATCCGCTTCCCCTCGAGCACCGGGCGGTGCCGTGCCAGCGCCGTCAGCCCCCGGGCGCGCGCCGGCGCCGTGACCTCGCGCACACGCTCCGCATCCACACCCCACGCCGCCGCGGCCGCCTCGAACCAGGCCTCGGTCCCCTCGACGCCCAGCGGAAAGGGCGCCTCGATCCGCATCGCCCCCCGCTTCTCGAGGGCGTGGACCGTCTCGTTCACCCAGGGCTGGGCCAGGAGCAGGCGGGTTCCCGGGCCCACCGGCGGCAACTCGGCGCTCCGCCGCGGGGGGAAGAAGTGGACCGGGCCGACCTCGAGGGCGTCGAAGATGCGCCGCATCTGGTCCTCCACCACGTCGGCCATCGTCCCGACCACGAGGAGGGAGGTGGGGGCCGAAGCCCCGCCGTCGCCTGCATCCCCGCGGAGCTCGCCGTTCCCGGTCATCGGCTCGGCAGGCATCCGCGGCACCAGCGCCTGCAGGCAGGTGTCCTCGCCCTGGGTGAAGGTGGTCTCGATCCCGCTTCCCGAGTACGCGAGGATCCGCCGCTCGGGCGCGTGGATCCCGTTCAGCCGCTCGGCGGCCCGCGACAGGTCGAGCTTGATCACCTCCGACGGGCACGAGCCCACCAGGAAGAGCGTCCGGATGTCGGGGCGCCGGTCCAGCAGCCGCTTCACGACCCGGTCCAGCTCCTGGTGCACGTCGGCCATCCCGGCCAGGTCCCGCTCGTCGATGATCGCGGTGCCGAACCTGGGCTCGGCGAAGATCATGACCCCGGCCGCCGACTGCATCAGGTGCGCGCAGGTCCTCGATCCCACGATGAGGAAGAAGGCGTCCTGCATCTTCCGGTGGAGCCAGATGATGCCGGTCAGCCCGCAGAAGACCTCGCGCTGGCCCCGCTCCTTCAGCACCGGCAGGTCACGGCATCCGGAAGCGGAGGCCGGTGGGGAGGCCACCGGGAGCGACGCGGGAAGGGGCGGGTTCATGCGGGCACCTCCCCCCCTTCCGGCAGCCCCTGGGGCGCCGGGATCCCGGCGGCCCGCTCCTGGAGCCTCGCGGCCCGGAGCTTCAGCACGAACTGGATCGCGTTCACCGCGTAGGCCGCGTAGGCCACGAGGGCGAGCCAGGCCAGCGCCGTGGCCGACATGCTCCCGGTGAAGAGGGCCACCAGGTACCAGGTGTGGAGCGCGATCACCCCCATGCTCACCACGTCCTCCCAGAAGAAGGCCGGGGCGAAGAGCCACTTCCCGAAGACCTCCTTCTCCCAGATCGAGCCCGTGACCATGATCAGGTAGAGGAGGGCGGTCTTGATCACCACCGAGACCTCGGCGGCCAGGAGCCCCTCTCCGGTCATCAGGAACCTGACCAGGAGCGCGGCGCTCGCGATCATCACGATGAACTGGAGGGGTGCGAGGACGCCCTGCACGAGGGTCCAGCGCGAGGCATCTCTCCGCGCGCGCTCCTCGGGGGTGTACAGCCCGGTTCGGAGCGGGGCGGAAGCCCGATCCGGAGACCGGGGTGACGGGCGAATCGTTCGGGTCATGACGCGGGAGCCGGGGGGGGTCGGGAGGCGTCGGCAACGGCGCCTTCCCGGGTTCTCGCGCCAACATAGGCCGCGTCGGCGGGGTGTGTCAAGAAATATTGACGTCCAGCTCACGAGACATTATTGAAGGGGCAGATCCGGGGAGCTCCCGGGCACGTCGCCCCGACGCCGGAAGGAACGCATGGAGACACAGGACGCACCCAGGTTGAGCGCTGCGGCGGGCCCCGACCCCCGGTTGCCCCAGCGCGGAAACGCGCATATGCTTCGCAGCGAGCGGAGTGGGGTGGGCCCGAGACCGCGCCGTACGTCGCCCAGACCCGCGCTCGACATCGACCAGAACGAGATCGCCCGCTTCGCCACCGTCCTGAAGGGCTTCGACGAAGCGGCGCTCGACGCCTACGTGTCGGGAATGCAGCGGCGCGGCCTGCCGGCGGACCGGTTCCTCCTGGAGCTGGCCACCCCGGTAGCGCGCCTGATCGGGGAGGAATGGGCAGAGGACACCTGCGACTTCGTCGACGTGACGCTGGCCACGGGCCGGCTGCAGCGCCTGGTCCGATCCATGGGCGCGCTCCTTCCTCCGGCGGAGTCCGGGGAGCCCGAACGGGGTCCCACCATTCTGCTGGCCTCGCCCGCAGGCCAGTCGCACACCCTCGGGCTCCTGATGACGGCGGAGTTCCTGCACGCGGCGGGCTGGTCCGTGCTCCTGGGCGCCCCCTTCGACGAATTCCCGACGGTGGAGCGCGTGTCCGGCCGGCACCTGGACATCGTGGGCCTCTCCATCTCGCTGAACGACGGCATCGCCCCGGTCCGGGAGGAAATCCGCCGCATCCGGCGCCGGTCGCTGAATCGTTCCCTTGCCATCCTCGTCGGGGGACCCGCCCTCGTCGACACCCCCGACCTCGTGCGCGACGTGGGTGCCGACGCGGCGTGCACGGACGCGCGCCTCGCGCCCAGCGTGGCGCACTCCCTTCTCTGAGGCGATCGGCCCCGTCGATCCCTCCCCGCTCCGGACCATCGGCGTTCCGGGGCACCCTCACTTCCGGGCCAGGTGTACGGTGAACGCGATGTCCGAGCGCCCCGCGAGCCCCCGACCGGGGACGAGCACCCCGGTACTGGACCGTGTGCTCGAGGCGTCGGCCGACGTGGTGCTCCGGGTCGACCGCGATGGACGGATCCTCGAGATCCGCCCGGCAGGGGGGCTCGGGGACCCGTCGCTCTCGAAGCTCGTCGGCAAGGGGTGGACCGAGACGATCCTCCCCGACACCCGGGCCAAGGCGGAACAGATCCTCGAGGAAGCGCGCGCGCGCGGCGCCTCGCGCACGCGGCAGGTGAACCAGCGCCTCCCCTCGGGCGGCCAGGTGCCGGTAGGCGTCACCGGGGTGCGCCTCGACGAGGAGGACGAGGTCCTCCTGCTGGGACGAAGCCTCCAGTCGCTCTCGGACCTCCAGCGCCGGCTCGTCGAGGCGCAGCAGGCGATCGAGCGCGACTACTGGAAGCTTCGCCAGATGGAGACGCGCTACCGGCTCCTCTTCCAGCGATCCCTCGAGGCACTCCTCGTGCTCGACGCGGCCTCCTTCCGGATCCTCGACGTGAACCGGGCCGCTGCACAGGCCTTCGGGGTCCCGGCCCGGAAGCTCACCGGGCGCGTCTTCCCCGACGACCTTGCGCTCGCGGAGGACGCAGCGCGCGCGATCCGGCGCCACCTCGAGGGGGTTCGCGACGAGCTCAGGGCCGAGACCGTCGTCTTCGCACCTCCCGGCGGGGACGACTGGAGGCTCGAGGCATCGATCCTCCGCGATGAACGGGAGGGCGTCATGCTGGTTCATCTGCGAGACGAGACGCGCGAGGCCGGGGTTGCGTCACCCCGGGTCACCGGACTCCTCCCCGCGCAGCTCCTGGAGCACGGTCCGGACCCCTTTGCGGTCGTGGACCGCGACGCCAGGGTCCTCTTCGCGAACCGCGCTTTCCGGAACCTGGTCCAGGTCCCCGCCCGCGACGAGATCCTCGGGGAAAGCCTCGGCCGCTGGCTCGGACGGCCCGGCGCGGACGTCTCCGTGCTCCTGACCAACCTGGACAAGTTCGGCGAAGTCCGCCTCTTCCCCACGACGCTGAACTCGGCGATCGGCCTCGAGTCCGAGGTCGAGATCTCCGCCACCCCGATCGCGGAGAGCGACCCGCCGTGCATCGGACTCACCATCCGGAACGTGAGCCGCCGCATCTGGACCGAGGGAGGCCGGACCGCCCGTCGGGACCTGTCGGGCGCGGTGGAGCAGATGACGGACCAGGTGGGGAAGGTCTCGCTGAAGCAGCTGGTCCAGGAGACCATCGCCATCGTGGAGGCGCACTTCATCGAATCGGCGCTGAAGCTCACCGACGGGAACCGCACGGCGGCCGCGGAGATCCTCGGGGTGAGCCGCCAGTCGCTCTACACGAAGCTCCGCCGCTACGACGTGGAGGGCGACGATGCCTGAGCGGCGGCAACGTCGGGCTTGCGTTTTTTTGGACACGAGTGTCAATATTGCTTGACGCCTATGACCGTCCATCAAAGATTACACCCAGCCAGCGCGGCCGAGGGCCGCACGATCCCGGATCCGGGCGCGGTGCTCGAGCTGTTCAAGCCCGTGACCTGGTTCCCGCCGATGTGGGCCTTCCTCTGTGGAGCGGTCTCGTCGGGGGCGGCGCCGTCGGAGCGGTGGCCGGTGATCCTGCTGGGGATGGCGGTGGCCGGGCCCCTCGTCTGCGCCACGAGCCAGGCCGTGAACGACTGGTACGACCGGGAGGTGGACGCGATCAATGAGCCGGATCGACCGATTCCCTCGGGGCGGATCCCGGGCCGCTGGGGCCTCGGCCTCGCCGTGCTCTGGACCGGCGTCTCGGCCGCCGCGGGGTGGCTCCTCGGCACCTGGGGATTCATCGCCACCCTGCTCGCCCTGGTCCTGGCCTGGGCATACTCGGCCCCGCCCCTCCGCCTCAAGCGGAACGGATGGGTCGGAAACCTCGCGGTGGGCATCTCCTACGAGGGGCTGGCATGGGTCACCGGCGCCGCGGTCCTCCTCGGCGGGCAGCTCCCGGGGGCCCCGATCCTCGTGGTGGCACTGATGTACAGCCTCGGCACCCACGGCATCATGACGCTGAACGACTTCAAGTCCATCGAGGGAGACCGCCGGGTGGGCATCCGCTCTCTCCCCGCCGCGCTGGGGCCCGAGCAGGCCGCCCGGGTCGCGGCGACGGTCATGGTGGCGGCCCAGGTCGTCGTCCTCCTCCTCATGGCGGCCTGGGGCGGGCCTGTCCACGCCATCGGGATCGGCCTCCTCCTCCTGGTGCAGATCCCGATGCTTCACCGGTTCCTCCAGGCTCCGCGCGAGCGGGCGCTCTGGTACTCCGGGTTCGGGGTCCCCCTCTTCGTGGCGGGGATGATGTTCGCGGCCTTCGCCCTGCGGGGGCTCGGCGCATGACCGCGGCCGCTCCGCTGACCTGGCCGAGCATCGCCCGCCTCGCGCTCGTGCAGGTGGCCATCGGGGCGGTCATGGTCATCATGACCTCGACGCTCAACCGGGTCATGGTCGTGGAGCTGGGACTCGCGGCCTCGATTCCCGGCGCCCTGGTCGCGCTCCACTTCGCGGTCCAGCTTCTCCGGCCCCGCATGGGCTTCCGCTCCGATACCGGCGGCACGCGGATCAACTGGATCCTCGGGGGCATGGCGGTCGTCGCCCTGTCGGGCTTTGCCGCCGCTGGGGCGACGGCGCTGATGAGCGTGAGCACCGCGGGCGGGATCGCACTGGCCCTCGCATCGTTCGTGGGACTCGGCGTCGGGATCAGCGCCGCCTCGACCCCCCTCCTGGCCTTCCTGGCCGAGCGGGTCGAGGAGCGTCGGATGGCGGGGGCTGCGGCCCTCTTCTGGATCCTGATGATCGCGGGGATGATCCTGACCGCCGGGGTCGCGGGCACCCTCCTCGACCCCTTCTCGTACGGGAGGATGCTGGCCGTCACCGGCGGCGTCTGCGGGATCGCGCTCCTGGCCTCGGTCGTTGCGGTCTGGGGCCGCACCGACGGGGTCGTCGTGAACGCCTTTCGCGGCACCCCCCGTGCCGACGGGCGCGAGACCTCCTTCCAGGAGGCCTTCTCCGCCATGTGGAACGACCCGCAGTCGCGTCGGTTCGCGATCTTCGTCTTCGTTTCGATGCTGGCCTATTCGGCCCAGGAAATCATCCTGGAGCCCTTCGCGGGCCAGGTCTTCGGCATGACCCCGGGCGAGTCGACGCGGGTCGCGGGCATGCAGCACGGCGGGGCGCTCGCGGGCATGCTCCTGGGCGCCGTCGCCGCCTCCCGCTTCGGGACGCTCCCGAAGTGGGCTGCCGCCGGATGCGTCGGGTCGGCGCTGGCCCTCCTCTCGCTCTCGGTCATGCCCGCCCTCGGCTCGATCGAGGGGATGAAGGCCTCGGTCTTCGCACTCGGCGTGGCCAACGGTGTCTTCGCCGTGGCCGCCATCGGCGCCATGATGGGACTCACCGTCAAGGGCAGGGCGGGCGGGGCGGGACTCCGGATGGGCTTCTGGGGCGCGGCCCAGGCCATGGCCTACGGCGCCGGCGGCTTCATGGGGGCCGCCCTTTCGGACCTGGCACGCACCTTCCTCGGGTCCCCGGCCGCGGGCTACGTCCTCGTCTTCCTGCTCGAGGCGGTCCTCTTCGTGGCCGCCGCGGGGATCGTGCTGAGCGTCCAGGCTGCGCGCGGTGCGCACGGCTTCGGCCCGATCCGCCAGGGCCTGGCCCTCTCGGAGCCCGCATGAGCACCCTGGCCCCTACCCGGACCCGGGCAGCCTCCAACGGGGCCCGCCTGGAGCTTCCGGTCTTTCCCGGGCACCCGACGCTCCGGGCACCGCAGCCCGGCCCCGCCCGGCCCCGTGATCTCTGCACCGACTGCGGCATCTCGCGGTCGTCGGAGCCGGGGCGATGCGGGAGCGCCTGCCAGTTCATCCATCCGCGCTACGACGAGCTCGAGCAGCAGGTGCACGGGCGCGTCCGCGACCCCTCGCGCGGGAGCGGTGACGAGGCCTTCTTCGGCCCGCACAGGCGGATGCTCCGCGCCTCCCTCGTTCCGTCTCTGGCCGGCGAGGGCGCCCAGTGGACCGGGATCACGACGCGGATCGGCGAGCGGCTTCTCGAGACCGGCGCCGTTGATGCCGTCCTCACCGTGGCGCCCGATCCGGAGGACCGCTGGCGGCCCGTGCCCGTGCTCGTGACCGCGCCGGAGGGGATGGCCGCCTGCAGGGGGATGCGAATGGGATACGCCCCCCTCCTCTCGCTGCTCGAGCCGGCGCTCGAAGCCGGGTACCGGCGCCTCGCCGTGATCGGCATTCCCTGCCAGGTGCACGCCCTGCGGGCCCTCGAGGCCGAGCTCGGCTTCGATCGAATCTGGGTGATCGGGACTCCCTGCTCCGACAACACGACGACCGAGCGGTTCCACGACTTCCTCGCCCTCCTCGACGATCGACCCGAGCGGATCTCGTACCTGGAGTTCCGGGCCGACTACCACGTGGAGCTCCGAACCGACGACGGAGAGGTCCGGGAGATCCCCTTCCTCGCCCTCCCGATCTCGAGGCTCCCAGGCGACTTCTTCCCGCTCACCTGCCGGAGCTGCGTCGACTACACGAACGCCCTGGCCGACCTGACCGTCGGCTACATGGGCGGAGAGGGCGAGCAGTGGCTCATCGTCCGGAACGACCGTGGCGAGGAGCTCGTGGCGCTCCTGGGTGACGAGCTCTCCACCGCCGAACCCGGCAGCGCGGGCCGTCGGCAGGGCCCGGTCAGGGGCTTCCTGGGCAATGTCGAGCGCGCCGCAGGGGGCCTCCCCCTTCGCCGCACGCCGGCATGGCTCCGTCCGATCCTCGCTTTCCTGATGCCGCGGGTGGGGCCTCGGGGGCTCGAGTTCGCCCGCGCCCGGGTCGAGATGAAGGCGATCGAGACCGTGATCCACCTCCGCAGGGAGCGCCCCCGGAGAATGCGCCGGATGGTCCCGCCACACCTGTGGACGCTGGTCGAGCCCTACGGCCTGACCCCTGAACCTTCGGAGGTACCCTGATGGATGTCGTCGACGTGGTGGTCGTGGGAGGGGGGCCGGCGGGAGCCACGGCGGCCTGCGATCTTGCGGCCCTGGGCCACGATGTGCTCCTCCTCGACCGGGGCGGGCGGGTCAAGCCGTGTGGAGGCGCCGTCCCGCCTCGTCTCCTCGAGGCCTTCCAGGTCCCCGAGGATCTCCTCGTGGCGCGCATCGACACCGCGCGCATCCTCTCGCCCAGGGGACGCAGCGTCGACATCCCCGTCGGCGACGGCTTCGTGGGCATGGTCGACCGGGGCCCCTTCGACGAGTGGCTCAGGACGAGGGCCCAGGCCCACGGCGCCCGCCGGGTCACGGGGAACTTCGTCCGGATCGAGGGCGCCGGCACCGGGCGTCCGGTGGTGGTCTACAACGAGGGGGGATCGCGGAGCGGGCGCGAGGTCAGCGTGCGCGCCCGCGTGGTGATCGGCGCCGACGGGGCGCTTTCGCAGGTGGCGAGGCAGGCCCTTCCCGCGGCCGCCGCCCGCGCCCGCTACGTCTTCGCTTACCACGAGATCGTCCGATCGCCCGAGGAGGAAGGAGACAGCTTCGGGGCCGCGCGCTGCGACGTCTACTACGAGGGCGGGCTCTCGCCGGACTTCTACGCGTGGGTCTTCCCCCACGGTGACACGACGAGCATCGGCACGGGCACCGAACGAAGGGGCTTCGACATGCGGGGAGCGATCCGGTCCCTCCGCAGCCGACAGGGGCTCGACCAGCTCGAGACGCTCCGAACCGAGGGAGCGCCGATCCCGATGAAGCCGCTTCCCCGCTGGGACAACGGCCATGACGTGATCCTCGCCGGGGACGCGGCCGGTGTCGTGGCTCCCTCCTCCGGCGAGGGGATCTTCTACGCCATGACCGGAGGGCGCTGCTCGGCCGAGGCGGTCCACGAGCTCCTCCTGACCGGGAAGTCGCGCTCCCTTGCCCGGGCGCGCCGCCGCTTCCTCCGGACCCACGGAATGGTCTTCACCGTGCTCGGAATCATGCAGCGGTTCTGGTACTCCAGCGATGAACGCAGGGAGCGCTTCGTGGCCATCTGCCGCGACCGCGACGTGCAGGAACTGACCTTCGAGGGGTACATGCAGAAGGAGCTCGTGAAGGCCCGACCCCTGGCCCATGCCCGGATCTTCTTCAAGAACGTCGGGCACCTGACGGGGCTGGTGTCCACATGAGCCCGTCCGCGAAGCCCCGTCGCGCCCCCCTTCCGGACCCCCGTTCGACCGCGGCCCACGCCGTGGTCGGCACCGTGGGGCCACTGAACCGCTTCACGAACGCCCACCTCCCCGACCTCGAGGTGGCCCTCGCCGCCGCGGTGGCGCCCCCGGCGGGCCTCCACCCGGCCGTCGGCGAGACCATGGCGCGCGCGGTGGGGCTGCGGGGTGCGCCGGGGAGCCGCTGGCGCCCGCTGCTCACGCTGGCAGCCGCGGAAGCGGTGGGCGCCGACGCCGCGGGGGCACTTCCCGCCGCCGTGGCCGTCGAGCTCACGCACACCGCCTCGCTCGTTCTCGACGACCTGCCCTGCATGGACGACGCCGACGAGCGACGGGGCCGCGCCGCGACGCACATGGAGGTGGGCGCCGGGGGTGCGATCCTCGTGGCCCTCTCGCTGCTGGCCCGCGCCGCGGAGCTCCTTGGGGCCCTTCCCGCCGACGGGGGCCGGCTCGCCGCATCGTGGGGGCGAGCCTTCGGGCTCGCGGGCATGTCGGGTGGCCAGGCGGTGGACCTGACGGGCGCCTTCATGAAGGGCGGTGCGGCCCGACGGCTGCACAGGCGAAAGACCACGGCCCTTTCCGAGTTCGCCCTCGAGGCGGGAGGACGCTGCGGCGGGGCCGGCGAGGTCACGGTGCAGCGGCTCGTCCGCTTCGGAAGGGACCTGGGATGGGCCTATCAGCTCGCGGACGACGTGCAGGACTGGAAGGAGGACGGTCGCCTCGGGAAGGGTCCCGGGGGGAGGGCGCCCCGGGCACAGAGCGAACGACTCCTCGGCCGTGCGCTCCGACAGCTCGACGAGGCCCCCGAGCTCTCGACGGACGGACGACATCTGCTGGCCGCGCTGGCTCGCCGTGCAGCCGGATTCCCTTCGGCCGGGGAGGCTCGCCGATGGGGATGAGTCCCTCGCGCCTGGCCCTGGTGGGCATCGACTTCCGCACCGCTCCCGTAGAGGTGCGGGAGCGGTGGACCCTCGACGACAGGGCACACCTGCGCCTCGTCGAGGAGGCCCGGTCCGCCGCCGAGGAGATCGTGGTCCTCCGGACCTGCAACCGGACCGAGATCGTGACGTGGCTCCATCCCGGATCGGTGCACCCGGGTGCTGCGGAGAGCGCGCTCGCCGAGGCCTGGGCCAGGGCGGTCCGGGAGACCCGGGGGCATGGCCCTCCGCCGGTGCAGGGCCTTCGGGGCCCGGCGGCCACCCGTCACCTCCTCCGCGTGGCCGCGGGGCTCGAATCCCAGATCCTCGGTGACATTCACATCCTCGGCCAGCTGCGTCGCGGCTACCGCGAGGCGCAGGAGATGGGAACCGTGCAGGCGCATCTGCACCGGCTCTTCGACGCTGCGCTGCGCGCGGGAAAGCGGGTCCGCCGCGAAACGAGGCTGATGGCCGGGCACCGGTCAGTGGGCTCGGAAGCCGCGCGTCACCTGCTCGAGCGCCTCCCCGTCGACGCACCCCGCAGGATCCTGGTCGTCGGGGCCGGCAAGGTGGGAAGCCACGCCGCCCGGGCCCTCGCGGGGGTCTCCGGCGTCGAGGTGGTCCTTCTCAACCGGACTCCGGAGCGCGCCGCGTCGCTGGCCGCCGAGTGGTCCGGTCCCTGGGGCAGTATCGACACGCTCCCCGAATGGCTCCCGGAGTGCGGGGGCGTCCTCGTGGCCACCGGGGCGCCGGGGCCATGGATGAACGCCGGGGTACTCGCAGGCCGCACGCCGGGGCGGACGCTTCCCGTCGTCGACCTGTCCATGCCCCGGAACGTGGCGCCGGAGGTGGGACGCCTTCCCGGCGTCCTCCTTTCCGACCTCGACGACGTCCACCCCGAGACCGCAGCCGTCGAGGAGGCGAGGCATGAGGCCATACCCCGGGCCGAATCCATCGTCGAGGAGGAGGCGGGTGACTTCGAGGGGTGGCTCTCGGCCTCGGAGGCCCGCGCGGCCCTTCGCCCCCTCCAGGAGTGGGTTGTCGAGGTCTGCCGTCGCGAGGTCCGCTTCGTGGCCGACGGAGACGACGAACTGGCCGAGCGGGCGGCCCGCCGCATCGCGGCCCGGGTGCTCAGCCGACCCATGATGGCTCTCCGCTCCCGCCGGGACGGGGCGGCCCCGCAGGACGAGGACCCGCGCCTCCTCTCGAGGGCTCTCGAGCAGCTCTTCAGCGACGCGTCCGCACCGGGCGGACTTCCCATGGAAACGAGGTGATCATGTCATCGCAGGCCCCCCTTCCCGGCGTTGCTCCCGAAGTCATGCAGATCCCCGTGGGGCGGGCGGATGCCCCCCTGGCGCGGCCCGAACCCGGTGCCTCACCCTTCGAACGACCCGGGCTGGACCGGACTTCACCCGGCCCGCTGAGACCGCGGGTGGGCCGCTGGATGCAGCTTCTCCAGGACACGCTCACCCGTTTCTTCGAGGACCGAGACGGGGGCGGCCGCTTCCAGGAGGACGCGTGGCTCCGCCCGGGAGGCGGGGGTGGCGTGTCCAGGGTCCTCGCCGATGGGGCCACGTTCGAAAAGGTGGGGGTGAACCGCTTCGCGGGAGGAGGCGAGATCCCGGCTGAGATGGCAGCGCGCCTCGGGTCCGATCGGGCCGGCGATCGGCAGGTCGACTTCTTCGCGACCGGGGTCAGCGTGGTCTGCCATCCGCGCAGCCCCATGGTCCCCATCATCCACATGAACGTCCGGTACTTCCAGCTCACGGCGCCCGACGGGACCCTCGTGGACCACTGGTTCGGCGGCGGGCTCGACCTGACGCCCACCTATCCCTTCCCCGAAGACGCGGTCCACTTCCACCGCACCCTCCGTCGGATCTGCCTCCAGCATCACCCGGCGTACTACGACCGCTTCAAGGCCTGGTGCGACCGCTACTTCGTGAACCTGCACCGGGACCACGAGAACCGGGGAGTCGGGGGGATCTTCTTCGACAACCTGCGCCCCGGCGAGAAGGACGACCTCGAAGCGGAAAACGCCTTCGCCTTTCTCCGCGACGTGGGCCTCGCGCTCCGGTCGGCGTACGGCCCCCTGGTGGAGCGGCGACGCCTGGAACCATGGGGGGCCCGGGAGAAGGAGCTCCAGCTCGTCCGTCGCGGGCGCTACGCCGAGTTCAACCTCGTGCACGACCGGGGCACGAAGTTCGGGCTCCAGACCCATGCCCGGATCGAGAGCGTGCTGATGAGCATGCCCCCGACGGCGAACTGGGGCTACAACCTGAGCTGGGCAGAGGGGACCTTCGAGCACCGCCTGCACGAGATGCTCGTGCCCCGGGCGTGGGCCGACGGGGTACCCGAAGCCTTCCTGGCCCCGGTGCGCTGAAGCGCCCCCGGAATCAGGAGGTGGAGATCCCCAGGGCGGGAAGCGGCGAAACGCGGCGATCGGCGGCCTCGAATCGGTGGCGTGCCCGCCGCAGCTCGAGAAGTGCCGCTCCGCCCAGGCGGGCCTTGGCAGGGAAGCCGGTCCATGCCCGCGTGGTGAGGTTGTCGTAGCCGTTTCGCCGGATCTCGGCGTGGATGCCCTGGTAGACCCGGGCGGCCACCGCCACCGGACGCTGGAAGAAGCGGGGCAGGGCCGGAATGGCTTCGAAGGCCAGCGCGTAGTCCCTGTCCGCAACGGCGAACAGCGCCTCCATGAGCTCCGGCCACCGTTCGGGAATGGGACCACCCGAGCGCGCCGCGTCGATCCGGGCCACGTCGATTCCGTGCGCCGAAAGGTGGTCCAGGGGCAGGTAGAGCCGTCCACCGGCCCGGTCCTCACCGACGTCGCGCAGGATGTTCGTGAGCTGCATGGCGTGTCCGAGGGCCTCGGCCCGCCGGAGCACCGCAGCCTCCCGCGTGCCGAAGAGCTCGGTGAGCCAGAGTCCCACCACCGACGCGACCCGGTAGGAGTATCCGCGAAGGGAGGCGAGGTCCGGAAACGCGCGGGGCTCGAGGTCCATGGCCACCCCGCGGAGGAGCTCCCGGGCATGCAGGGCGGAGACACCGCGTGCCGCCGTTTCCCCCATGACCTCGTCGAGGAGCGGGATCCCGGTGTCACGACGCTCCCACGCCCGGTCCACCAGGTCGGACAGCGCCTCGAGACGGGCCCGGATCCGGGCGGGGTCGGGATCTGCGGCCCGGTCCACGAGGTCGTCGGCGAGACGGCAGAAGGCGTAGACCCCGGCCACGAGCCGGGCCGGCTCCGGGGGGAAGAGCCGCGCGGCGAAGCGGAAGGATCGGCCGTGCCGCGCAAACGATGCCGTCCATCCGTCCGGCCCTCCCAGCGCCAGGGCTTCGGCGCGCACGGCAGCGACCTCCTCGCGGTGCTCGCGGTCGCCCTCGTTGGCGCCCGGTGCGGACGGCGTTCCTCCTCCACCCTCACCCCTTGACGCCTCCCTCTCGAGCGTCCGCCCGAGTGCGTCGATCCAGCTCGCCAGGAGCTCCGGTACCAGCGGGTCGTCGGGATGGGCGGAGGCCCAGTCCGACGTGAGGGCCTGCACCTCGACCTCGAGACGACGGAGCGCTCTCCGCATCGGGCTCGGAGTCCCGCGGCGGCCCGGGGCGAAAAGCGAGGCCACGAGCTCCTCGACGAACTCGTCCCCGCCTTCCGGAAACCCCGAAAGCCCCGCCTCGGCCAGCGGCCAGCTCCACTTCCGTTGCCGAAGGTCGAGAAGGGGCGGCTTCCCCAGCTCCGCCGACGGACAGAGGTCGAGGAAGTCGTCCACCATCTGGTAGATGCATCCGATCCGGATCCCGAGCTCCTCGTCCCGCCTGGCGGCTTCGGCATCGCCCCGCAGATGGGCGCCGAGGGCGGCGGCCGCGCCGAACAGCTCGCCGGACTTTCCGGCCACCATCTCGCGGTACTCCGCCTCCGAAAGCCACCGACCGACGGCTCGGGCCTGGGCCTTCTCACCGGCCACCGTGCGCTCGACGGCACGGCTGAACGAGGTCACGAAGGCCATCGAGCCGGTGGCCGCGGCCAGTCGGTACGCCGAGGTCAGGAGGTGATCCCCCTCGACCAGGGCGGCGGCGAGCCCGGCCCGGGCGGCGTGTGAGGCCCTTCCACGACGGACCTGGCAGTCGTCGAGAATGTCGTCGTGCAGGAGGGAGGCCTCGTGCACAACCTGGATCGCCAGCGCCCCGGCCGCGAACCCCGCTGGGGGTGCGCCCTTTCCGGACGCCGCCCGGGCGACGAGGGGGCGAAGCAGCTTTCCCTCGAGGGCCGGCAGGGGAATCCCCATTGACGCCCGCACGGTGGCCGCCTCGCCTGCCAGCTCGGCCCGGAGCTCCTCCACGGCCCGCGCACCCGCCTTCGCGCCCGTCACGCGCCCTCCCGGGTCGGCGGCGGTGACGCACCGGGCGGGACGAGTCCACCGGATCGCATCCCGGAAGATCCGGCAAGGGCCGGAAGCTCAACGGAGCCCGCGTCCCGGAAGACCCTGTGCAGGGCCCAGGCCGCCAGGTAGCAGAGGACCGTCACGATCACCGCCAGCCAGAGTCCCTCGAGCACCAGCATCCCGAAGGGCATCAGCACGGTGACCGCGTAGTAGGCAAGCGCCCATCCGGCGGGCACGGTCGCGCCCCATCGTTCGATCCCGAGCAGCTCCATCGCGAGCATCAGCACGACGCCGGTGGCCATCCACCCCACGAGGTTCAGCCAGGGCATGCCGTAGTAGGGCCCCGTGTCGCCCCAGATCCAGTAGTAGGGGGCCTGGTAGCTCATGGCGGGATCCAGCGAGACGTCCCAGAGAGTCAGGAGCAGGGCGGCGAAGAGGAGGCGCGGCACGAGACGGCTCCGGCCCGGAAAGGTCTCGCGTGCGAGGATCCACGACGGCAGCGCCATCAGGAACCAGGAGAGGGGGA
>JBJHBX010000021.1:0-17300 GCA_050485725.1 Gemmatimonadales bacterium
GTCTCGAGATCGAGGGTGTACTCCTGACCATGTACGACCGGCGCCTGAACCTCTCCAAGCAGGTCGCGGAGGAGGCGCGGGAGTACTTCGGGAGCAAGGTCTTCCGCACCACCATTCCGCGAAACGTCCGACTCGCCGAAGCGCCTTCCTTCGGCCAACCGATCGCGACCTACGATGTCCTGTCCCCGGGAGCGCAGAGCTACCTCGCGCTGGCGGCGGAACTCCTCGCTGCGCGCTCCCTGGCGGAACCGATGGCAGCCCTGGAGCCCCGGGCGTGAGCGGGCGGTCGGGAAGGCAGCGGCTGGGAAAGGGGCTCGGGGCACTGCTCGGCGAGTCCCTCGGCAGCGGCGATGGAACGGACGAGATGCGCAGGCTCCGGTTGCGCGACATCGTCCCGAATCCCTTCCAGCCCAGGATGGAGTTTCCCGAGGAGGAACTGGCGGAACTGCGCGAGTCGATCCGGGTGAACGGACTCCTCCAGCCCCCGGTGGTCCGACCCGCTCCGGGTGCCCGGGGCGCACGCTTCGAGCTCGTGGCGGGAGAGCGCAGGTTCCGGTGCGTACGCGACCTCGGCTGGGACGAGGTTCCGGTCCTCGTCCGCGACGTCGACGACCGGACGCTCCTCGTCCTCGCCCTCGTGGAGAACATCCAGCGGGACGCACTGGGCCCCCTCGAGGAGGCCGAGGGCTACCGCGTGCTCGCCGACGATTTCGGCCTCACGCAGGCAGAGATCGCCGAAGCCGTCGGAAAGCGCAGGTCCACCGTCGCGAACGCGCTCCGACTGCTTCGGCTCCCCCCGTCGGTTCGAAAGTCTCTCGAAGCCGGGGAGATCAGCATGGGTCACGCCCGGGCGCTCCTCGCCGTGGAGGACCCTGCCCGCCTCTCGGAACTCGCGCGTCGTGTCGCGGACGGTGGATGGAGCGTGCGGGAGACGGAGGCGCGAATCCGGAGCCTGGACGGGGCCGAGGAAGGTGCAGAGGGCGGTACCAACCGCAGCGACGGGAGTGCCGGCTCGCTCTCGCCGGTCCTGATGGCCCTGCAGGAGGAGATCCGCCGGGTGCTGGGGACGAAGGCGGTGATCCGCCCTGGAGGGAGGGGTGCCGGACGCGTCGAGATCCCCTATCGCTCGGAGGACGACTTCGAGCGCATCTTCGCACTCCTGACGGGGATCGAGGCCACCGACGTGGCCAGCTGACCGATGTCCGGAGGTGATCGACCGGAATCCGGACCGCACGATCCTCCGGCAGATGCAGCCCGAGAGAGGCCGCCCAGGGAGCCGCGGGTCAGCCTTACCATCGTGCCGGCGGCCACCGACGCCGATGTACGGGTCTGGATCCTCGAGGGCAGGCGCCTGGCGCATGCCAGGCGCGCGGCCATCGCCGCGGGCATCCTCCTGGTGACCCTCGTAGGTGCCCTCCTCCTTGGCACGCTGCGCTCCGTGCGCCTCGCCGGGACGGTGGCGGAACTCGAAGCCGATCGGGTGCGCGTGGAGGAGCTCGCGCTCACTCTCGAGGAGGTCGAAGCCGCGTATGCCCGGCTCACTGCCCTTTTCGCCCCCACCGCCGAGAGCCCTGGCGGGCTCTGGCTCCCGCCCCCGGGAGCCGCTGCGTCTCCCAGGCCGTCGGGCGCGCGGGATCGGGAGGGCGACCCTTCGGGCGAGGCGCCGGCTCCCACGGGGTGGCCCCTCACCGAACGCGGCTTCCTGACCCAGCCCCTCGTCGAGGCATCGGACGCCGGCCTCGACGGGCACCCCGGCATCGACCTCGCGGTCCCTTCCGGCAGCTACATCCGGTCCGTTGGCGCCGGTACCGTCGCATCGCGCGGAGAGGACGACCTCTACGGCCTCTTCGTCGTGGTCGAGCACCCCGGGGGTTACCGAAGTCTCTACGCGCATGCCTCGGTGGTCGTGGTGGAGCCCGGCAGGCAGGTGAGGGAGGGCGAAGTCCTCGGCCTTACCGGCTCCTCCGGGCGGTCGACCGCTCCGCACCTGCACTTCGAGTTGACCCGCGACGGGGTCCACATCGACCCCCTCTCTGTCCTGGTACGGCCATGAGACCCACCGGGGCTCCGGGAAGGCAGACCTGTTTTGTCCACATCCGTGAAGAACCCGGTAAGTTATTGATGCACAGACCTGTGGCCCATGTCTCCTCGCGTTGTACACACCTTTCCCACGGCCGAATCGTTCAGAACCTTCCATGACCGAACCCGAATTCGTATTCGCTTATCTCGACAGGCTTCTCGGAGAGGCTGCCGACCTTGATCATGACGGTGCATGGAACGGCCTCCAGGTCGAGCGAACGGCACCGGTGCGACGTGTCGGCGCCGCCGTCGATGCCAGCGAGCGGGTCATCGAGCAGGCCCTGGTGGCCGAAGTCGACCTCCTCGTCGTCCACCACGGCCTCTTCTGGGACCCGGAGCGCCGGGTTACCGGTCGCCGGTACCGGAAACTGAGGGCCCTTCTGAAGAACAACGTCGGGGTCTACGCGTCCCATCTCCCCCTGGACCGTCATCCGGAGGTCGGGAACAGCGCGTGCCTGCTTCGCGCCCTCGACCTCTCACCGACGGAGCCCTTCGGAAGCTGGAAGGGGTTCCACCTGGGCTGGGCCGACGCGTCCGGCCACGGCCTCGACGAACTCCTGGTCCGCCTCCAGGACGCGGTCGAGGGACCGGTGCGCGCCATCCGCGGTGGGGCGGATGCGGCCGGGAAGGTCGCGGTGGTCACCGGAGCCGGCGCGGGCTTCCTCCCGGAGGCGGCGGAGCGGGGGATCGACACGCTGATCACCGGCGAGGCCCCGCACCACGCCCATGCCGACGCCCACGAGCTGGGCGTCAACCTCGTCCTGGCAGGTCACTACGCGACCGAGACCTTCGGCGTGCGCGCGGTGGCGCGGCGCCTGGAAGAGGCCTTCGGCGTGAGCTCGGTCTTCCTTCCCGATCCGTCGGGCCTCTGAGCCATCGCGCGGAAGCCCGGTCCCGGTCAGAACAGGGCATCCAGGTAGAAGAGGGCCCGCCAGCCGCCGTGCGGCCGGAGCTCCCTCGAGAGATCGGCGCGAAGGAGGCCGTCCAGGAAGGAGACCCCGATCCCCGCCCCGTAGCCGGTCGCTCCCCATCCGGGCGAGGGAACCGGCACACCGGGGAGCGATGGCGTCGCACCGTCCTCCAGGTGCATTCCCAGCGCATCGGCAAAGAGCACGACGCGGGCGCCCGTGAAGCCCCGGCCGACCTCGGCACGGGCGAGGAAGAAGGCGTCTCCCTCGCGCTCGCCGACCTCGATCGGTCGATACCCCTCCGCACCGCCGGGAAAGAAGCGCCGCTGAACCGGAAGCGTGCCGACGGATCCACCCCCGCCGATCTCGAGGGCTGTGTCCCAGCCACTCCCCAGGGGGAGCAGACCGGTCAGCGCGACCGATCCGCGCCCGTACGCCTCCGTCGAGCGCGCCCCCTCCAGTCGCCCCCTGGTCAGAAGCCTGGGACGCAGGGGGTCCACGCCACTCTGCCAGCGATGCTCGGCCCGGAACCCGGCCCATGTGCCACGCTCGGCCTCGAAGTTGTCCGGAAGGCGCCGAGCCGGATCGACGATGCGGCGCAGGTGGAAGCGTGTACCGAAGGCGGCGGGACGGTGAGCCTCGACGAAGGCCTCGGCTCGCCACCGGGCCCGGACTCCGACGCGATCGATCCCGACCGATGCGCCGGCAGCCCTGAACCACGGGGTGGGACCCTCGCCATTGAAGAGGTTCCCGGTTGAAGCGCCCAGCCCCAGAGGATCGTGCCAGTCGGAAGCGCCCACCAGCCGGTGGTAGGCCGCCGCCCTCCAGGCGCGCCGGACGGACCCGCTGCGGTAGGCGACCTCGGCGGTGGGGATCGGCGCCTGGGTGGCCACGCGCAGGTGCCCGGACACCACTCGCTCGCCCGGCAGGGGGACCGTGGCACCCAGCCCCGTTGCGAGCCCCTCGATGCGGTTGAACCGCGTGATGCCCTCCTGCAGTCCCCAGTGAAGCGAGACCCGCCCCAGACCGGGGGTGGGCAGCAGCGAGCCCAGCCGGGCCTCGATCTCGCGCAGCTCGCCCGCCGAGAAGCTGGCGGCCCGCGCCGGGGCGAGGTGACCGATCGAGGGCGAGGCGGCGAGGTCACCGGGTGGCGGGACGAGACGGATGATCGTCAGGGAGTCTCCCTCCGCCGCATCCCCGGACCTTGCCAGCCTCGTGCTGGTCCGCGTCCAGCCTTCCGGCAGCTCCGCCTCGTCGAACTCCGTTCCAACCGGCTGGTTCACGTCCAGCTCGGTGAGCGTCCACTCCACGCTGAGGGGAAAGCGCACGAGCCGGCCGATCGACGCCTCACCCTCGAAGAGAAAGCGACGGGGAATCCACCACTGGAAGTCGAAGAGACCATGATCGACCGAGACCACCCGGATCTCCGCACGGATCGGCTGCAGGAACCCCGGCACGTCGCCGGCATCGTCCCCGTCTCCGTCGATGGCCAGGTCGAACGGTCGCGCGGGCCTGTAGATTGCCCGGGCCAGCGCGCCCCCTTCCTCCTCGAACCAGAGCGACCCACTCACGAGCCGGAACTCGCTCCGACGCGGTTCGACCCGGACCTCGACCAGGCGCACCACCCTTCCGTCCTCGGGAAGGGTGATCCGGAGCGTATCGCCGGAATGGAAGCGGTAATGGAGCGCGGCCGTGTCCGCCAGCGGGTCGAGGGCCCAGCTCCCCTCTCCGAATACGAGACGATCCCTGCGGGGCTCGAAGCCGCGGCCCCATGGGAGCTCGCTCGCAAGCTGGGATGCGAGCTGGCGGGCCTGCTCCTCGCTCCGCGCCGACGAGAGCCCCGCGATCGGGATGTCCCTGCGTGCTCCCTCCCACCGCACCCACCTGTCACCGTCGGCGCTCCACCGGATGAACCCCGCCCGCTCCTCCACGAAGAGCGCGCGCTCCCTTCGGAACCGGGCCGCGTCGAGCCCCGCGTAGAGGCGCTCCCAGATTCTCCCCTGGAAGCTGTCGAGCCCGGCGGTGCCGGCGGTCCGGGCGGCCTGGGCCCGCTCGAGGAGGGCCCGGACCCCGGGGTCGCTCCAGCTGTCGGCGGGGAGGGGACGGGGTTCGGGGATCGTGTCGGCGGCGCCGGCGGCGTCCGTGCGTTCCGGCGCCTGCGGGGCGAGGGGGCCGGGGGCGACGAGGAGGAGCAGGGCGAAGCAGGGTGCGGGAAGCCATCGACGTGCGTGCCTGCGCACGGGCGGCCGGACGCGTCGAGTCGAGCGGTGGCGTGCCATCGGGGTCGGGCGGTTCGGGGGCGCAGGGGGGGGGGGGCGGTCGCGGGGCGCGGAACCCTCCATCGGAGGTCCCTACGTTGACCCGGCGCGGAAGGTGTCATCGCACCCCGCCATCATTATACTACCTGCGCTCCTTCTTCCCACGGCAACGAACGGAATGCCCATGCACTGCACCCAGTGCGGCGCCGAGGGCGCGGGACGCTTCTGCGGTCCCTGCGGCGCCTCTCTCGTCGAACTCCCCTGCTCCGCCTGCGGCCTGGAGCTTCCCCCGGGGACGCGGTTCTGCATTGACTGCGGCACCCCCCTCCGGACCCCGGAGGCGGCACCGGCGGGGGCCGTCTCCACGCCCGCGGGCGGAACGCTCCTTCCATGGGCCGTCTCGGGCGTGCTCCTGACTGCGCTCCTCGTGGTCGCCGGCATGACGGTCTTCTCGAACGCCGGTGCGCCGGGGCAGGCGCCGCCACAGGGCGGGGCACCGGGTGCGCTCGGGCCGGCACCGAACGTGGACCTGGCCTCGATGAGCCCTGGAGAAGCGGCAGACCGCCTCTTCAACCGGGTCGCGGCAGGACTCCAGGCGAGGGATTCCGTCGAGGTCCTGAACTTCCTTCCGATGGCGCTCGACGCCCACGAGCTGGCACGCCCCCTGGACGACGGCCGCCTCTTCCGGCTCTCCTTTCTCCAGAGGGTAGCCACGGACTACGGGGCCGCCCTCGAGACTGCGCAGGAGGGCCTGGCCCGGTCGCCGGATCACCTGCTTCTCCTCTCGGCGGCAGCCGAGGCCGCCATCGAGCTGGGTCAGCCGGAGTTGGCGCGGGAGCACTACCGCCACATGCTCGAGGTCTGGGAAGTGGAGGAGGCGAGCGAACGGCAGGACTACCTGGAACACCCGCGGCTCCTTCCGGTGATCCGCGAAGACGCGGAGCGGTTCCTTGCCTCCGGGTAAGCGTGGGCCGGGCGCCCCCGGCTTCGATGAGGGCGAGCCGCGGCGCACCGAGGACGAGCGCTTCCTCGAGGGGCCCGACCTTCCAGTCGACCGCCCGGGCCGGGCCAGCAGCCAGGTCATGGGAGGCGACGCCTGGCGGGTCTTCCGCATCATGGGAGAGTTCGTCGCGGGGTTCGACGCGCTTTCCCGGATCGGGCCCGCCGTCTCCATCTTCGGTTCGGCACGTACCCTTCCGGGGGACCCCCAGTACGAGGCCTGCCGCGAGACGGCGCGCCTCCTGGGAGAGGCCGGCTTCTCGATCATCACCGGGGGAGGACCGGGGATCATGGAGGCGGCGAACCGCGGTGCCATGGAAGCGGGGGCCGTCTCGGTCGGGTGCAACATCGAACTCCCCTTCGAGCAGGCTTCGAATCCGTACCTCCACGTGGGCGTGGACTTCAGGTACTTCTTCGTGCGGAAGACCATGTTCGTGAAGTACGCCTCCGGGTACGTGATCTTCCCCGGGGGGTACGGCACCCTCGATGAGCTCTTCGAGGCGCTGACGCTGATCCAGACCGGGAAGGTCCACGACTTCCCGGTCGTCCTCTTCGGAAGCGACTACTGGAAGGGCATGGTCGAATGGCTCCGGGCGGCCGTGGAGTTCGAGGGGAAGATCTCTCCCCACGACATGGAGCTGCTGAAGGTGGTGGACGATCCGGCCGAGGTCGTCCGGATCCTCGTGGAGGGGGCCGGCCCCACGCTGCTGCAGCCGGAACTCCGCCCCCCGTCGGACCCCTGATCGGCCCGTCCGCCGGCCGCTCCGCGGTTGCCCCTCGTCGCGCGGGAGTGCTATCATGAACCCAAATTCCCGCACACTGGCCGCCGTACCCTTCTGCGGAGCGCGTGCACCCGCCAGGGGGCTCCCGCCGCAGATGCGAGGGGGGCTTTTTTTTCGGCTCGGGCCCCGATCTCCACGCGCCGCAGGCGCCTGCGGGATCGGGATGCACGGGCCACGGAGCGACCGAGCAAGATGACCGACACCACGCTGGCGGACGCCCCACCGAGGGCCCCCGGCGGTTACCACCCCGGAGAGAAGGACACCGGCGTGGTGAAGCCGAAGGGCACGGCCCGGATCCGTGCACACGAGGGGATCCGCACGGTTCCGCTTCGCGAGCGCAAGCCCGAATGGCTGAAGGTGCGCTCTCCGGGGGGAGCCAACTACCTGCGGCTGAAGCAGTTGATGCGGAGCCAGTCGCTCCACACGGTCTGCGAAGAGGCCGGCTGCCCGAACATCGGCGAATGCTGGGAGGCCGGGACCGCCACCTTCATGATCCTGGGCGACGTCTGTACCCGGGCCTGCAAGTACTGCGCGGTGGCCCACGGAATGCCCACGGAGCTCGACGAGGACGAGCCCCGGCGCGTGGCCGAGACGGTGCGTGCCATGGAGCTCGAGCACGTGGTGATCACCTCGGTGAACCGCGACGAACTCGCCGACGGCGGGGCCCGCATCTACGCAGAGACGATCCGACAGGTGCGGGACAAGGTGCCCGGCTGCTCGGTCGAGGTCCTGATCCCGGACTTCAAGGGGGATGAAGACGCCCTCGCGGTCGTCGTCGATGCCCGGCCCGAGATCCTGGGGCACAACCTCGAGACCGTGGAAAGGCTCCACCCCGACGTCCGACCCGGGGGCCGTTACTGGCGCTCCATCAGCTATCTGGGCGCCGCGAAGCGGCTCGACCCGACGATCCTGACCAAGACCGGGATCATCCTGGGCATGGGCGAACGCGAGGAGGAGATCCGGCAGGCGATGCAGGACCTGCGGGCCGCAGCCGTCGACATCCTGACCCTCGGGCAGTACCTCCGACCTTCCGGAGACCACATTCCGGTGGCCCGCTGGGTCACCCCCGACGAGTTCGCGGCATGGAAGCGGATCGGCGAGGAGGAGTACGGCTTCCGCCACGTGGAATCCGGCGCGCTCGTGCGGTCATCGTATCATGCGAAGGAGCAGGCACGCGAGGTGACCGCCGGTGCACCCGGCGAGATCCAGAACGTCATGGAAGCGGACATTCCCGCGCCCGCCGAGGTTCCCCTTCCCGGGCTCGTTCAGCTCGAGATGGGGCGTCAGGGCCGGGAATTCTAAAGGGAGGCAAGATGGGTACGGTCGAAGCCGAGGCCAGGAAGGCCTCGAAGAAGGGACGGGGAGGCGAGGGGGGCTCCGACAATGCGCTCGGAGGCTTCAGCCGGGAGGAGCTCCTCGGGTTTCTGCGCGACATGCTCCTGTACCGCCGTTTCGAAGAGAAGGCCGAGGAGGCCTACGCCATCGGAAAGATCGGCGGCTTCTGCCACCTTCACATCGGGCAGGAGGCGGCGGCCCTCGGGCTGATCGGCCCCCTGCGCGAAGACGACTGGGTCATCACCGCGTACCGGGACCACACCCAGGCGCTCGCCAAGGGGATGGAGCCGGGCCCGGTCATGGCCGAGCTCTACGGGCGGGACGGGGGTGCCTCGCGCGGGAAGGGCGGCTCGATGCACATCTTCGGGGCCGACGTGGGCTTCATGGGGGGCCACGGCATCGTGGGCGCGCAGGTCCCCCTCGCCGCAGGCATGGCCTTCGCGGCGAAGTACAGGGGAACGGACCAGGTCTGTGTCTGCTTCATGGGCGACGCCGCGGTGAACCAGGGCGCCTTCCACGAGGCGCTCAACATGGCCGCCATCTGGAAGCTTCCCGCGATCTTCGTGGTCGAGAACAACGAGTACGGCATGGGGACCGCCTTCTCCAGGGTCAGCGCGCTCCCGGTGGAGCAGCGCGCCGACGGGCTCGGCGTGCCCTCGCATGCCATCGATGCCCAGGACATCGTGGCCACCTGGACCTTCATGACCGAACTGGTCCAGAAGGTGCGTGACGGTGCCGGTCCGCAGTACGTGGACGCCCGAACCTACCGCTTCAAGGGCCACTCGATGTCGGACCCGGTCTCGGGCACCTACCGCTCGAAGGAGGAGGTCGAGGGGAAGATCCGCGAGCAGGATCCCATCGCGATACTCCGCGACCGGCTCTTCGAGGCGGAGCTCCTGACCGAGGAGGAGCTGGACGCGATGGATGCGGAGGTGCGCGAGGTGGTGAGCGAGGCGGCGGAGTTCGCCGACGCGTCACCCCTTCCCGACGCGGCGGAGCTCTACACCCACGTCTACGCCGAGATCAACGAGCACGGCCGTCTCTTCTTCGACGGCCGCGAGTCCGAGCCCGGGCATCCCCAGGGCAGCGGAAAGGATGGGAAGGACTGACATGCCGACGATCACGTATCGCGAGGCGCTGAACCAGGCGCTGGCCGAGGAGATGGAGCGGGACGAGTCGGTCTTCCTGATGGGCGAGGAGGTGGCGGAGTACGACGGGGCCTACAAGGTCTCGAAGGGACTCCTCGACCGTTTCGGCGACCGGCGCGTCGTCGATTCCCCGATCTCGGAGCTGGGCTTCGCGGGGCTCGGTGTGGGTGCGGCCATGGTCGGGCTTCGCCCGGTGATCGAGTTCATGACCTTCAACTTCTCGATCCTCGCGCTGGACCAGGTCCTGAACTCCGCCGCGAAGATGCTCTACATGTCGGGGGGCCAGCTCCCGATCCCGATGGTCTTCCGCGGTCCCACGGGCGCAGCGCTCCAGCTCTCGGCCCAGCACTCGCAGGCCTGCGAGGTCTGGTACGCCCACGCCCCGGGCATCAAGGTGGTGACGCCGGCCACCCCCGCCGACGCGAAGGGGCTCCTCAAGGCCTCGATCCGCGACAACGACCCGGTGGCCTTCATGGAGGGCGAGCTCCTCTACAACGTGAAGGGCGAGGTCCCCGACCCGGACGATGGCGACTTCGTGATCCCCCTCGGGGTGGCGGACCTGAAGCGCGAGGGCGAGCACGTCTCCATCATCACGCATGGCAAGATGGTGCACGTGGCGCTCCAGGCGGCGCAGAAGCTCGAGAAGGAGGGGGTGAACGCCGAGGTCCTCGACCTCCGCTCGCTCCGGCCCCTCGATGTGGATGCCGTCCTGGCCACCGTGAGGAAGACGAATCGGGCCGTGTACCTGGAGGAAGGTTGGCCCTGGGCCGGCGTCGGCGCCCAGGTCGTCTCGATCATCCAGGAGGAGGCCTTCGACGACCTGGACGCCCCGGTGATCCGGGTCACGCAGGCCGACGTCCCGATGCCGTACGCGAAGAACCTGGAGCAGGTGGCAAAGCCCTCCGCCGACCGCGTGGTGGCGGCCTGCAACCGCGTGCTGTACCGGAAGAGCTGAGCAGGGCCCCGAAGGAACAGGTACCCCGCGCATCCGGGGCCGACCCCCGGAACGCGCACCCCGAAGCGCTCGACATACACGACGAGACCAGCGAGGCGATCGGCGCATGGCAACCAAGGTCCACATGGAAGCCCTCTCCCCCACGATGGAGGAAGGGCAGGTCGTTCAGTGGCTGAAGTCCGAGGGCGACGAGGTGTCGAGCGGCGACGTCCTGGCCGAGATCGAGACCGACAAGGCCACGATGGAGCTCGTGGCGCGGGGTGACGGCATCCTCCGGAAGATCATGGTGAAGGAGGGTGGCACCGCGCCGGTGGGCGAAGTGATCGCACTGATCGCCGGCGCGGACGAGGACATCGGTGACGCCGGGGGCGGGAAGGCCGATGCCGATGACGACGCCGACGGCCGGGAATCGGGGGATGCGGAGGAGGCCGTCCCCGCCCCGAAGGCGGACGCCGCGGGGTCCGACCGCGACGAGGACCCGGAAGGGGATGCCGCCGAGACCCCGGCGGCCGACGGCGCCGATGCGCCCGAAACCGCCCGGGACGATGGCCGGATCAAGGCGTCTCCTGTGGCCCGCCGCCTCGCCTCCGAGGAAGGGGTGAACCTGGCCTCGGTATCGGGCTCGGGTCCCGGGGGGCGGATCGTGAAGCGCGACGTGGAGGAGGCCGCGAAGGCCGCGCCCGAGGTCGCGGCCGCCCCCGCGCCCCGCCGCGCCGCGGCCGAGGAGGGCCCCGAGGCCGAAAAGGTCCCGCTCTCGCAGATGCGGAAGACGATCGCGAAGCGCCTGGTCGAGTCCATCGGACCCGTTCCCCACTTCTTCCTGACCGTCGACGTCGACATGTCGCGGGCGGTGGAGGCCCGGACGCGGATCAACCGCGACCTGGAGAAGGACGGGGTCCGGATCAGCTACAACGACATCGTGCTGAAGGCCACCGCCATGGCCCTGGCCCGGCACCCCGAGTGCAACGCGCACTGGGGCGGGGACCATATCGTCCGCTTCCACCGGGTGCACCTGGGGGTGGCCGTGGCCATCGAGGACGGGCTGATCACCCCCGTGATCCGCGATGCGCACCTGAAGGGCATGGCCGGGATCTCGGCCGAGGTCCGCGAGCTCGCGGGCCGGGCCCGCGAGAAGAAGCTGAAGCCCGACGAATACACCGGCGCCACCTTCTCCGTGTCGAACCTCGGCATGTTCGGAATCGAGGAGTTCACCGCGGTGATCAACCCGCCCGAGGCGGGGATTCTCGCGGTGGGTTCGATGGAGGAGCGGGCGGTGGTCGTCGACGGCGACCTCGAGATCCGTCCCCGCATGCGCATCACGATGTCGTGCGACCACAGGGTCATCGACGGTGCCCAGGGCTCGCGCTTCCTGCAGACGCTGAAGCGCATCCTCGAGGAGCCGTTGGCCGCCCTCGTCTGAAGCCTGGGTCGCCCGGCGGGTGGCGCGTGAGGGCGGCGTGGCGTTACCTCCCGCCGGCTGCCGCTTCCTCGAGCAGGGCCAGGGTACGCGCGCGCCCGCTGCGAACCCAGGCGCGGTAGCGCTCCGTCGGCGGCTCGTGGAACTCCAGGAAATCGAGGAAGGGGGTGAGGTCGAAGTCCTCCGCCGCCATCCCGGCCCCGGCTGCCTCGGCCTCCCTTGCATTCCAGGCCTGTTCGACCTGGTTTCCGGTGGGCACCACCATGACCGGCTTTCCGAGCCAGAGAGCCTCCGCCACCGACTCGAACCCGGCGGTCCCGACGAATCCCCGGCAGCGCCCCATCTTCTCGAGGAAGCGCGTGTCACTGAGCCGGTGGAATACGAGGTTCGGGCGCACCACCTCTTCCTCGGGCGCGCCCTTCCGGTCCCAGAAGCCGTGGATCACGACCTCAGGGCGAGTGGCGTGCCAGCGGGTGATCAGGTCGCCATATCCGTCGTTCAGCACGTAGACGAGGATGTGATCGCCCGCTTCCGGCGTCATCTCGAGCACCTGCCGGCGAAGAAGGGGCGGGATCACTGCGGTGGCTCGCCTCGGGCCGTCGGGCAGCTCCCGGAACGAAAGGGCCAGGCGCCGCGCCGAAGGCGGTGCCGAGAGGCGGTTCAGGAGCCGGAAGGTGGTGAGCTGCAGCGGGCGGAAGGGGGGGCGTGGGGCGCCCGGATGCCCGAGCAGGTACTGGTGTCCCACCGCCACGAGCGGGACCCGCCGACCCTCGAGGCTGAGCCCCGGGAGCGACATGCCGGCCAGCGCATCGTAGAAGTTCACCACGAGATCGGGCGCGAGCGCGGCGACCCGGGCGCGGATCCGGGCCCTCGCACCCAGGAAGGTCGGCAGCCGGCGGAGGTTGTACGTCGTGGTAAGACTTATCGATACGCCGCGCCGGTCGGGACCGGGTACCGTGGTGGGGCTCGGGAAATACTCCGGCTCGAGCCCCATGCGGTCGGCGAAATAGGGCGGGATCTCGCGGGTCTCGCTCCGCCCGACCAGGAGCCCGACGACGGCGTGCCCGCCCTCCTCGAGGAGCTCCTTCAGCGCCAGCGCCTGCGAGAGATGGCCCCGCCCCTCGCCCTGGACGGTGAAGACGACGCGGAGATTCCGCACCGCCTCCGTCCCGTCAGTCGAAGCTGACGCGGGGTACCTCGCGCGCGGCTTCCTCGATCTCGAAGAACTCCCTCGGCCGGAAGCCGAAGGCGTTGGCCACGATGTTCGACGGCACCGACCGGATCCGGGTGTTGTACTCGCGGACCTGGTTGTTGTAGCTCCCGCGTGCCCGCTGGATCGCGTCCTCGAGCTGGCGGAGGGTCTGCTGCAGGTCCCGGAAGTTGTCCGCCGCCTGGAGCTGCGGATACGACTCGGAGAGCGCGAAGATCTGGCGAAGCGCCCCGGAGAGGGCGTTCTCTGCGCGTCCCTGTTCCGCCGGCCCGGAAGCCGAGACCGCGGCGTTCCGCGCCTGGATCACCGCCTCGAGCGTCTGGCGCTCGTGGGAGGCGTAACCGCGGACCGTCTCGACCAGGTTCGGCACGAGATCGTGGCGTCGCTTCAGCTGCACGTCGATGTCGGACCACGACGCGTCCACGTGCTCCCGCATCTGCACGAGACCGTTGTAGATCATGACGCCGGCGCCGACGATCACCAGGACGATGATGAGAAAGACCCACATGGCTCCGTCGCTCCTGCGAGGGGAAGATGCTGGACGACGCCCCGGGGGGCGTGGCGGACTGGTCATGCCCGCCTGATGAATACGGGTTGACCCACTCGCTGTAAAGCCGATACGAGCGGGCGGGGCCCGACCTTCACGGCCGCTCGTGGGGGGCGACGGGGGCCACGGGCCGCGACAGGCCCTTCCGGCGGGCCATTCCCCCGATCCGACGGGCTCCCATCACGAGCCTCCGGGGTGGCATCCCCCTGCCACCTCTTCTAACTTCAGCCGGTCCGGGACCGGGGGGCGGGAGGGCAACTGGAGTTGTCGATCAAGCCCCCGGCATCTCCGGAAAGCTCTCGTGCGCCCCGGAGCGGCGCCCGACAACCAGACGGCATCCAACCCGAGGTGCAGCGTGGCGGGGAACGACAAGGACAGGACCTCCTTCGATCTGATCGTGGTGGGCGGCGGACCCGGCGGCTACGTGGGCGCGATCCGGGCCGCACAGCTCGGCATGGACGTAGCCTGCGTCGAGGCTGACAAGCTGGGGGGGGTCTGCCTGAACATCGGCTGCATTCCCACGAAGTCGCTCCTGACCTCGGCGCTCCTCGTCAACGAGCTCGCGGGGGCCGGAGCCCACGGCATCACCTTCAACGATCTGAAGGTGGACCTGGGGCCCGCACAGGAGCGGAGTCGGAAGGTGGCGGACCAGCTGAACCGTGGAGTCACGGGGCTGTTCAGGAAGAACAAGGTGACCCATGTCGAAGGCTATGGCCGCCTCGCCGGCGGGGGTGCCGTCGAGGTCGAGGGGTCCGACGGCTCGAAGCGGAAGCTCACCGCCGACCACATCATCCTGGCCACCGGTTCGAGACCCCGCAGCCTCCCCTTCCTGGAGATCGACGGGGACCGGATCTGGTCGTCGGACCACGCCCTCTTCGCGAAGGAGGCGCCGAAGACGCTCGCCATCATCGGGTCGGGCGCCATCGGCATGGAGTTCGCCGACATCTTCGCATCGTATGGCTCCGAGGTCACGATCATCGAGGCGCTGGACCGGGTCCTCCCCCTGGAGGACGCCGACGTCTCGAAGCACGTGGAAAAGGTCTACCGGAAGCGGGGAATGGAGATCCACACCGGCGCGCGGCTCGAGAAGGCCGAGGCCGGTGACGACGGCGTGACCCTCGTCTTCACGGATGCGAAGGGGAACGAGCAGACCCTCCAGGTGGAGCGGGTCCTCGCGGCTGTGGGCCGGGTCCCGAACACCGAGGACCTGGGGCTCGACGCCGCCGGGGTGAAGCTCACCGGGAAGGGGAACTTCATCGCCGTGGACGAATGGATGCGGACGAACGTCGAGGGGGTCTACGCGGTGGGTGACTGTGCCGGCCGCCAGCTCCTCGCCCACAAGGCGTCGCACGAGGGGATCGCCTGCGTCGAGAAGATCGCCGGCGAGGCCCACCACGCGGTGGATTACGACAACATCCCGAACTGCACGTACTGCCACCCCGAGGTCGCATCGGTGGGGCTCACCGAGGAGCAGGCCCGCGAGAAGGGGCTCGACATCCAGGTGGGGAAGTTCCCCTGGGTCGGAAACGGACGGGCGCTGGCCCACGGCGATGCCGAGGGCTTCATCAAGGTGATCCGCGACACGAAGTACTCGGAGATCGTGGGGGCCCACATCGTGGGGCCGCATGCCACCGAGCTCATCGCCGAGTTCGTGCTCGGGCGGCACCTGGAATCGACGGTCGAGGAGATGGACAAGGCGATCCATCCGCATCCGACGCTTTCCGAAGCCGTAGCGGAGGCTGCCCTCGCCGCGCTCGGACGGGCGATCCACATCTGAGGTCCTGCAGGGGGCTTCCCCCTGGCTCACTCGTCACGCGGGAACGCCCGGGCCCCGGCGTTTCCGGCACAGGCCCTGTCGCCCTGAACCGGGCGGCGGGGCCCGGTGCGTCCGGCCTCCTCCCCCGCTACCTCCCCGCCAATGGAACTTCGGGAAGCTTCGGGGTTCAAGGATCCCGATCAACACGTGACCGGGAGGTAACCATCATCGGCACCGGCAGCGGGGCGGACACCGGATCGAGCCGGATCCGCGCGAGCGACAACGGGAACGGGTCCGGGTTCGGCAGCGGCGCCGAAGGGGATGCAGGCCGTGAGGAGGAGGCGCTCCGGCTCTGGATCGCCCTGGCCCGATCGTACCAGACGCTTACCCGGGTCGTGAGCACGAAGGTGCTGGAGTACGGCCTGACGATTCCCCAGTTCGGGATCCTCGAGGCGCTCTACCACCTCGGGCCCCTCTCCCTCGGGGAACTCGCCGACAAGCTCCTGGTGACCGGGGGCAACATCACCTACGTGATGGACCGCCTCGAGGAACAGGGGCTGGTCTACCGTCAGCGCTCAGACCTGGATCGCCGCGTGATCGAGGCGAGGCTCACCGATGCCGGACGCGAACTCATCGAACGCGTGTTCCCCGACCACGCCTGCTACGTCAGGGAGCTGGTCTCGCACCTCGACCCCGACGAGCAGCAGCAGCTGCGGGCGCTCCTCAAGCGCCTCGGAAAGGGGGTCGCGGCCAGGGCACGAAGCGAAGCCGTCGAGGTCCCCGCTCCCGGGAACGGCTGACGGGCGTCAGTCCGCGACGGGGGAGGCACCGGCCGGTGCCGGAGCGACCCCCGCGCCTTCCACCTCGATCCCGCGCATCGCAAGCACCCTCAGTACGGCATCACCGATCTTGTTGTTCGGCGTCGATGCGCCCGCGGTGATCCCCAGCGAGAACGGGCCCTCGGGAAGCCAGTTCTCGTCCACCACCTCGGGGGCATCGGCCGAGAGCTCGACCTTGTGCCGGACCCTCCCGGTCTCCGGGTCGATGCAGGACGAGTCCTCGACGTGGAAGGTGCGGGTGTACTCGCGGCACATGTGGGCCAGGTGGTTCGTGTTCGAGGAGTTGTAGCCCCCGATCACGATCATGATGTCGGGCGGATCCGCCATCATCTTCTGGACCGCATCCTGTCGCTCCTGGGTGGCGGAGCAGATCGTGCCGAACGACCGGAAGTTCTCGGCGGCGTAGTCCTCGCCGCGGGCCTCGACCATGGCCTTCCGCAGGCGGGCGCCGATGGCCAGCGACTCGTTCGCGAGCATGGTGGTCTGGTTCGCGACACCGATCCGGTCCAGGTGCAGATCCGGGTCGAAGCCCTCCGACGACTTGTGGCCGAAGCGGGCCATGAACTCGTCGCGGGAGAGGCGCCCTTCGGCGCCGGTCATGTATTCGCACACGAGATCGGCTTCCGCCATGTCGCGCACGATCAGGTATCGGCCACCCTCGTGCCGGCGCACCTGCGAGGCGGTGGCCCGGCTCTCCTCGTGGGTGTACTTGCCGTGGATGACGGCGGTGAAGCCGTCGCGTGCGTAGCTCTCCACCCGCTTCCAGACCAGGAGCACGGAGCCGCAGGTCGTGTCCACCAGCACGCAGCCGATCTCCCGGAGTCGGCGGAAATCCTCGATGGTGACGCCGAAGGCGGGGAGGAGCACCGCGTCCTCCGGGGTCACGTGGGAGAAGTCGAAGTTGCCGTCGGGATCGGGGTAGATGAACTCGATCTCCATTTCCTTCATCCGCTGGTTCACGTGCGGATTGTGGATGATCTCCCCGACCAGGTAGACCTTCTTCCCGGGGAACTTGCGCCGCGTCTCGTACGCGTAGTCCACGGCGCGGTCGACCCCGTAGCAGAACC
>JBJHBX010000022.1:0-16963 GCA_050485725.1 Gemmatimonadales bacterium
TCCATGCGTCTCCACGGGTCAGGCCGGAGATTCCGATCGGGGCGTAGAACCTCAGGCGCTCTTGGGGTGTGCCGCGCCCGTCGTCAGGCATTGGCCGGCACCCGGAGGACGCTCGGACCCCGGACGGCCTCCATGGCCGACTCGAGCGCGCCGGTCGCGATCTGGAGGGTCGAGTACTGATCGAACCCCGAGTCCCCGTGAAGCATTGAGTGCAGCGCGATCGTGGCCACGCGAAGCTGCCGCTCCATGGGCATGAACCAGCTCATGACCTCGGACGGCAGCGGCCGCGCCTCCAGGAGCTGCTCGAGCTGGCAGACCAGGGTACGGTGGACGCCCTCGACGAGGTACCGGCCGGGCTCCGTGAGCTCCGCCATGTCGTCATCGTCCGAGAGGAGGAGGTCCGAGAGGTGCAGCACCCCGGCGAACCGTTGAAGGGTGGAGCAGACCGAGGCCATCTCGGCGCGCACGAGCTCGGGGTCGCGGTGGGGATTCATGGTTCTCCTCCTGGGTTCTGGTTGCGGCGGAGGCTTGCGAGTGGGTGCCTCCTGTCTACATACTAGTAAACCACAAGACCGAACGTCAACAGTCAAGTAAACACGGGGGGCGCGTGACCTTCAACGAAGCGACCGATCAGCTTATGGCCAAGGGAGTTACGCTCGCGGACGTCGCAAGCGCCCTGGGGGTGGTTCACGGAACGATCCGCCAGGCAAGGCTCGATGCCTCCTCGCCCTCCTATCGACGGCCGCCGGAGGGATGGGAGGGTCGGTTGGCTGAACTCGCTGAACGCCGAGGCTCTGAGCTCGCCGAGCTCGCGCAACGCATCAGGGGAGGGAAGGGTGAGGCCTGATGACCCTTTTCGCATCCCCCGAGACCGCTCCCGAGCGAAGGACGGGGCCCGGAGGCGGCAAGAGCTCAACGACCTGGCCGAGAGGCTCGAGGGTTACATCAGGGCGGAGCTGGCGGCTGCTTCGGCGGGCTCGGTGCGGTACACCTACGCCAGCCTTGCCATGGCCCTAGGCGAGGACCTCGAGGACGTGCAGGAGGTGATGAGTCGACACCCCAGGGGCGGGCACACGGGGATCACACTTCCGGTTGCCGGGCCCGGTGGGGTCAACCCGGAGCCGTGATGAGCCCGGGTGCTGAAGGGGGGTCCACCCGCGCTGCCCGGTGCATTATCTTGACCGGCGAGCTTCCACCGTCGCCCCGCGCAGTCTACGGGGGTCTCGAAGACGCAAACCGGTGGAGGTTGGACCCCGGGTGGACCCCCGGCCACGAATGGGCGTGGAAGAGGTTCCACGAAGTGATTGCAGGACAACGTTGTCCCCGTAGCTCAGCTGGATAGAGCGTCCGCCTCCTAAGCGGAAGGTCGCGCGTTCGAATCGCGCCGGGGACGTGTCGCCGTGCCGGCACCCGCCCGTCGCCTCGGAGCCCCAGCGGTTCCGGGGCGACGCGCGTTCACGGCGCGGTCATGGCGCGTTCAGGAGAGGGCCCGCCACCCTCCGACTCCCAGCAGGATCCATCCCGCGATGAAGGCGGTTCCCCCGATGGGCGCCACGGCGCCGAGCCAGCGGGGCCCGCCCGTGGCGAGCAGGTAGAGGCTTCCGCAGAAGAAGAGGATGCCCGCGGTAAAGGCCCAGCCGGCACCCGCGAGGGCTCCCTGGTGGCTCCGCCCCAGGAGGAGGGCCACGGCGAGAAGCGCCAGCGCGTGCGTGGCATGGTACTGGACCGCGGTCTCGTAGATCTCGAGCGAACGCGGGTCCAGGCGGGCCCGAAGCGCGTGGGCGCCGAAGGCCCCGAGGGCCACGGCGAGGGCCCCGTTCAGGGCACCGAGGAGGAGGGCGACGGGAGCGGTCATGGGGATCGGGATGGTTCCTGGCCGAAGCGGGGGAGGGCGGATTCTGTCCGGACGTCGCGTTGACCCCCGGAGGCGCCTGAAATATCTTTCCTTTTCTGTGCATCCTACCAACTCCGGGCGTCCGTGCAACCCCTTGCAGGCCCCCGGCGGCAACAAGAGCGAGACATGGCCAAGGGTTCCTCTCCGACCCCGAGACCCGGTGACTCCGGCGCGCCGAAGGGCACCGTCGACGACGGCTTCACCGCGCGCATCCTGATCCTTACGGCGTACGTGCAGCGAAACCCGCAGACCGTGCTCGGGATTCTCGTGGCCATCGTGGTCGTCGCCGTGGGATCGATCTGGTTCATCGGTCAGCGCGCGGGAACCTACGAAGAAGCGGCGCTGCAGCTCGAGCAGGTGCAGCAGGTCGCGGTGATTTCGCCCCCGGAGGAAGCGGTGGCCGAGATCGAGCGGTACCTCTCGCGCTACGGGAACACGCCGTACGGCGTCGAGGCGAGGCTCGTGCTCGCGGAGCTCTTCCTCGAGGAAGGGCAGGCCGCCGACGCGATCCGGACCCTCGAGGAGGTCGCCCCCTCGTTCCGGGATCCGCTTCGCCTCCAGGCCACCTTCCTCCTGGCCGTCGCTTATGAACAGGCGGAGCGCTGGTCGGAGGCCGCGGTCGTGTACCGGGACCTGGCCCAGCGGGCGGAGATGACCTTCCAGCGCCGCGAGGCGGCCGAGGGGCTGGCAAGGGCGCACCTGGCCCAGGGCGACACCGCCGCCGCGCGCGACGCGTTCCGGAGCCTGGCCGCCGAGTTCGAGGAGGGAGACCCGATCCGGAACTACTTCGAGATGCGGGTGCAGGAGCTGGGCGGCGAGGGCGCCTGACGCCACCATGTCATGCGCCACGGGGCTCTCGAAGCTTGAAGCCCCGCGCGTCGACGCCCCTCCGGCCTGCGTGGACGGGGGGGCGTTCCTGTATCCGTCCGCCGAAGGAAGGGGCCGATGGGTGGCCGGAACCGAGACGAAGGTGGGGACCCCTGTTGGCGCTTTTCCACAGCTTTTCCCGTGGTGCGCATAATGTATATTATGTCAACCTGCCGGGAGCGGGACGCCGACCGCCCCGGCTCAGGAGACCCCTCCCCGCTGGTGGCCACCAGCGGCGCGGGTCCGGGTCTCGAAGTGCTCCTCCCATGAATCGATGGGTCGCTCCTCCTCGCCCGAGAGGACCAGGAGCTCCCGCCGCAGTTGCCGTTCGAGCTCCGGGAGCGCCCGGTCCCGGGCGCGTCGGTCCGCGAACGGACCGATCTCGAGAGGCGCTCCGAACCGCACCTGGACCGGCTCCGTGCGCCGGAGGGGTCGCCCCCATCGCGGCAGGACATCGAACATTCCCTGGATGCCGACCGGCATCACCGAATGGCCCCGGTGCGCTGCGGCGAGGGCGACTCGGAGGGTTCCCTGCCGGAAGGGCTGCAGGCGACCGTCCCACGAGCGCTCCCCCTCGGGATAGATGCAGACGCAGGCGCCTTCGTCGAGGAGGCGCAGAACGGTGCGGACCGACTGGGGATCGATCCGGTAGCGGCGCACCGGGAAGCCGCCGAGCCGGGGCACGATCCACCGCATGAAGCCGCCAGTGAACTGCGTGCTCTTCGTCATGGAGCGCACGGTACGGGGTGCCCAGGCCTGCACGACGAAGGGGTCCAGGGCCGACTGGTGGTTGGGGAGAAGGAGGGCCCCACCGGTCTCGGGGAGGTGGTGGATGCCCGACACTTCGACCGGGGCCAGGCGGGAGAGGACGAGGCGCGCTCCCCGCTGCACGAGCGGGTATACGATTCGGCTGCTCACGGGCGCGCCCCCCTGATGCGGGGCTGGAACTCGAGGATGTGCCCCTTCCCCACCTCGAGCCAGCGCTGGGCGACGGCATGGCGGAGGAGCTCGTCCCACCGGCGCGGGGAGTCCTCTTCGAAGCGGAAGAGGACCAGGCCCGTTCCCCCATCCCGGGGTCCCTTGCCCGCTCGCGTCGTGAACTGGACGGCTGAAGACGAGGTCTGGAGCGAACGGAGCGATTCGAGCGGCCAGCTCCGAAGGGGCCGGTCGCGATCCCCCGAAGCGTCGGCGAAGAGGGAGACAGCGGTATCGGAGAGGTGAAGCCAGCCCGGCATTCCCCTGGCGAACCGCTCGGCGAAGCCGAGCAGGCGCCCCCCGTAGCGGACCGGTTTCTCGGAACCGGCGGTACGAACCCGGACAGCGGCGCCGTAGTCCAGCCTTCCGCCGGGCCCCCGTGCACGTTCCAGGGCCCCCCCCAGTGCCTCGATCCGGTCGGCCAGCGCAGCCGCCGCGAGGTGGACGGGCGGGTTGCCCGGAAGGGTCACCCGGAGACGGGTGTCGGACCCCCCTTCCCTGTCCACCTGGAGGCCACACCCCGGGCAGGCCACCCGATCGTCGGTTCCCGGGAGCGGATCCGCCCCGCAGGACGGACAGCGGTAGAGAAAGTCCCTGAGCGCCATGATCTGGTCAGAGCCGGCCGGTGAGGGCCAGCAGCCGCAGCTTCCACACGCGCCAGATCGCCTCGCGCACGATGGCCTTGGACATCTTCGACTCCCCCTCCGCCCGTTCGGTGAACACGATGGGGATCTCGCGGATCCGGAACCCCTTCCTCCACGCCCTGAACTTCAGTTCGATCTGGAAGCTGTAGCCGTTCGACTGGATGCGGTCCAGGCGGATGGCCTCGAGCACCTCGCTCCGGAACATGTTGAACCCACCCGTGGCATCGGAAATCGGGAGCCCGGTGATGGTCCGGGCGTACCAGCTCCCGAAGACGGAGATGAAGAGCCGGCTGATGGGCCAGTTCACGACGTTGGCGCGCCCGCCCACGTAGCGCGAGCCGACCACCACGTCCACCTCCTGGAGCGCCGCGATGAAGTCCGGGAGTCGTTCGGGTGGATGCGAGAGGTCCGCGTCCATCTCGCAGATCCGCGCGTATCTCCGCTCCAGTGCCCATGCGAAGCCGGCCACGTATGCCCGACCGAGACCGTCCTTCGTCGCCCGGTGAAGCACATGGACCCTGCCCGGGTGTTCGCTCCCCAGCGCCTCGGCCACCTCTCCGGTACCGTCGGGTGAGCCGTCGTCAACCACGAGCACATGGATCGTTGGGTGCTGCGCGAGGGCCAGGGGGACGACGACCGGGAGGTTCTCGCGCTCGTTGAAGGTGGGGATCACGACGAGGGTGGCGTCCTCCGGCCGTGTCACCGCCACGCCATCGGAGGCGGAGGGTTGGGTCATGTCGTCTTTCCTCTGAGCTCGAGCCATGCAAAGATCATGGCAGGAATCACTTCCACGGCTGTCATCCACACCCGGGTAAGGATCGCAACCGGCATCGCCGCGCCTCCGAGCGGGTCCAGAAGGAGGCCCGCCAGCGCCACCTCGCGGATGCCGACTCCCGCCGGGGCCGGCACGAAGAGATTGCCCAGCAGGTAGGCCGCCGAGAAGGCGCTGACGGCCTCGAGGGGAGGCAGGTCGAACCCGAGGCCGACGAGGAGGAGGAGAAACGCGCCTCCATACACCCCCCAGAGCGCCAGGTGGAGCAGCAGCCATCGGGGGCCGAAGCCGATCCCGGGCCGGGGTGCATCGCCGGGGTCACGTCGGGCAACCCGGAAGAGAAGCCGGGTGGCCCCGGCCGTGACCGAGGGCACCGACGCCGCGGCCACCAGCACCAGGAGGATCGCGAGCGTCCACATCGCGGCTCGGCTCCCGGGGCCGGCACTCTCCCCGAGGAAGGCAGGCAGACCCCAGACCGCCGTCGCCGCAAGGGCGAAGCCCTGGACCAGGAGCGCCGCGCCCGTCGCCACCGCGGCCGACATCTGGCGACGGCGGGCCAGCACGGCAAGCCCCGCGAGCTGCCAGATCTTCCCGGGGACGTAGCGGCCCAGGTTCGCGGCAAGGAGCATCTGCACCGAAAGCCGCGTGCCCGGATCCCTCCCCCCGAGCTCGCCGACCATGTGTCCCCAGAGCCGGGCTGCCCCACCGTATCCGGCAAGGAGAAGGAGGGTGGCCAGCGCCAGGGGGCCGGGGCGTGGAGCGAGGAAGGCGCGGTCGAGGGCCAGCGCATCCTCGAGGGTCCCGCCGAGGGCGCGGAAGACGAAGATCGTGACCATGGCGGTAAGCGCCAGCTGCGCCGCCAGTGTCCCCGTGCGACGCCAGGTCCAGCCCTGGGCGGGACGCGCATCGAACCGCTCCTCTTCCCTTTCCGACTCCGTCACGCCGCGGTGTCTCCCTCTTCGGAGGCGGTGCCCCGGCGTCGGGCGACGAGCCCCGAGGCGACCCCGGTCCCCAGGACCAGCAGGAGCGACAACCCGCTCAGCGCGAGCGCGCTCCGGAGTTCCTCCGAGGCCACCCGGATCTCTACCCGGTGCCGACCGGTGGGGATCGACACCGCCTGGAGGGTGTGGTTCGCCCGGAGAACCGGCGTCGGCTCGTCACCCACCCACGCCTTCCACGAGGGGAACCAGTTCTGGCTGACCACGAGGAGCGCGGGGCGCTCGGCCTCGACCTCGAGGACGATCCGGTCCGGCTCACGCTCGAGCCAGCGGACGGCATCGAAGGGGGGAGGCGTCTCTCCCGCCGTGGGCTGCGAGTCCAGCGACGGTGCTTCCTCGAGGAGCACCTCGACCCGGGGATCGAAGGTCGGGTCCTCGAGAAGGATGCCCAGCGTCTCGTCGGCGCCGACGACCCGGTGGCGTTCGACCAGGTAGGCGCGGGGAAGGCCGGGGTACGGGTATACCGATGCCCATGCCCGGCCGTCGGGGAGCTGGACCCGGCTGAGGGGCTCCACGCCCTCGAGGGGACCGAGCTGCGCGTCGGGCCAGAGGATGTAGCGCACGTTCAGGATCGCCATGACCACCGGGTCGAAGGCGAAGAGGTGCTCCGGGATCCCTCCCCCCTCCATTCCGATCAGCTCCTGGTAACGGAGCAGGTCGTTCGGATGGTGCCCCGCGGCGAGATCGATCCCGAAGGCCGAAGGTTGGACGTCGGCTCCGCTCCGGAGCATCGAGCTCACGCGGAAGGGCGGCTCCTCGCGCATCCTTGCCTCGAGGAAGCGGAGGTTCGGGTCGGGTACCGTGAGCTGCGAGGGATCGGTGACCTGGATGAAGGGGGCGTTCACCCGGGCCAGGTCCACGACGACGAGTCCGGTGACCAGTGCAAGAAGGAGAGGGGCGGGCACGCGCCCCCGGCCGCTCCCCCAGAAGGCCGCGGCGAGCGCTCCAACCAGGACCGCCACCACGAGGAACCCCCGCACGATGTGGGGCTCGAGCGTCCCGAGCGCGGTGAGCCGGTCCGGGGCGATATCGCGGTAGATGACCGACTGCCAGAGGTCGAGCAGGAGCCCCGACGCCGCGAGGACTCCCCCCAGCGCGAGGAGCCCCGCGGCGCCCCCGGTCCACCGGAGCACGCGCTTTCGCCCGGCGGGATCGGCCAGCGCGCGTGCGGCCCGATCCACCCCGGTTCCGGCCAGCGTGCAGGTCGCGAAGGCCGCGAGGAAGATCACCATGGAGGGCGCGCGGAAGAGCGAGACGCCGGGCAGAAGCTCGTAGAAGACCCGCCAGACCGGCGTGTTGGCGCCCAGAGCGAAGAGCGTTGCCACGATTCCCAGGCCGGCCAGGAATGCCAGCGTCGACCGCGGAGGCCCGGTGGCCGGCCCGGAGAGCGGAAGGAAGGCGAGCAGCGCGAGCACCAGCAGGACGGCGCCCAGGTACTCGTGGTTGAGCTTGAAGGCGTTCCTCCCCCAGTAGGTGTCGGTGCTCCAGGCCGCGCCACCCGCCGAACTTCCCACGAACTCCGGAACGACGAGGCTGACTGCCTCTTCGGGGTGGAGCGACCACGATGCGGAGTAGGCCCGCGCCCGTTCGGGCGAGTCGGCCTCGACCGTCGTGGCGGTGCGCCGCGAGAACTCGGTGACGTACTCCACGGCCGGCAGGAGCTGGATCGCGGCGACCCCTGCCCCGAGAAACGAGAACCCGAGGAAGATGCCGTATCCGGTGGCACCTGCCCGCCATCCCCGCAGACGCCCGATCTGCACCGCGCGGAAGGCCATGTAGACCCCGAGCGCCCCGAAGAGGAAGTAGGCCATCTGGAAGTGCGTGGAGAAGAGCACGAGGGCGATGGAGAGCGCGAGGAGCGCACCCGGAACGAGGTCCCTCCGCCGCCACATCGATTCGGCCAGCCAGAAGAGGAGCGGGGTCATCGCGACGACGAACATCTTTCCGTCGTGGCCCGGAAAGACGAGGGTCACGAAGGAGGGAGCGAGGAGTGCCCCGGTTCCGCCCACGAGGGCGCCGCCGCGGGAGGTGCCCAGCGCCCGAAGCCATCCATAGGTGAAGACGCCCGCGAGGAAGACGTGGATCACGAGCTTCCAGCCGAGTGCGCGGTGCGTGTCCATGACGAGGAGGAGAGCCACCGAGAGCGGGTGGAGCGAGTCACCCCCCGAGAGCGCCTCGAGGAACGGGGTGCCGCCGAGAATGTGGGGGTTCCAGAGCGGGAAGCCCGTGGTCGTCAGTGCCTGCGCGAAGAAGTGCCGGGCCTGGTAGCCGAGCGACATCGTGTCCGAGCCGAAGAGCATGTCGCCCGAGAAGATGAACGCCCGGAAGAGCCACGTGGTCAGGAGGGCGAAGAGAACGGTCGGAACCCACCCCGGGATTCGGTCCATCGCCTCGACGAGTCTTTCGGGCCCTGTCTCCACCGGGGCGGCACCCGCCCCCCTTCCCCGTCGCCGGCGTGCGGCGCGTCCGGACTCGGCCTGGCTCATGGAGCGTTCCTTGCACGTTCGGTTTCGGTCGGACCCGCGGAACCGTGACTGGGGCCGCGGGCGTCGAGCAGCTCCCGGTACACCTCCAGATGCCGTTCCACGAGCCTGTCGTTGCTCCAGTGGTCGACCACGCGCCTGCGGGCCCGGGCGCCGGCCTCCTTTCGATCCGGGCGGTCGAGGGTCTCGGCGACCGCCCGGGCCAGTGCCTCCGGATCGGCCGGGGGAACGAGCGCGCCCACCGTGTCATCGACGATCTCGGGGAGCCCGCCCACCTCGGTTGCGACCACGGGAAGCCCGCAGGCCATGCACTCGAGGGCCGCCACCGAGGTGGCCTCCATCAGCGAGGGGAAGATCGCGAGTTCGGCCGAGGCGAGGAGGCCGGGCATGGCCTCGTGGGGGTGAGCGCCAAGGAAGTGCGCCCGCTCGGCCACCTCGAGCTCCGCGGCGAGGGCCTCGAGGCGCGACCGCTCGGGACCGTCTCCCACGAAGAGCATCCGGATACCGGGGACCAGGGTGGCGAGCGTCGGGAGGGCCCGCACCGCGTACTCGACCCCGTTCTTCGGAAAGAGACGCCGGGGGACGATGACCGTGCGCACCCCGGGTTCCGGGGGGAGCGAGGGTTCGACGGGCCGGAACCGGTCCGTCTCGACGCCGTTCGTGAGGGCTTCCACCCGCGAGCCCGGCGCGAGCCCCTCCGCCACGCGGGCGATCTCGGTCGACGCCGCGAAGGCATGGTCGGGCCACGCGACGAGCCTTCGCAGGATTGGCTTCCACCGTGGGATGCGGGCGCGCACCAGGAAATGAGAGGTGTGGAAGGTGGCCACGAGGGGCGCGGATGCCCCACCCCCCTGCCCCGCCGCCTTCCGTCGACGTCCGATGGCCAGGTGGCAGGGAAGGATCGACGCGAAGGCCTGGGCGTGCACCACGTCGGCCCAGCCGGCGCCTTTCCGGGTCGACGGAAGGGACCCCAGCGCGTGGAGCATCCAGCCGATGGGTGACCTGGACGGGAACCAGGTGCGGACCACCTCGACCCCGTTCCGGGTCTCGCGGACCGGAACACCCGGGAGCGACCGCGAGGTCACGACACGCACCTGGTGCCCCCGGGCGGCGAGACCCTCCGCCAGTGCCGCCACGTGACTTTCCAGCCCTCCCACCTCGGGCGGGTAATAGACGCAGTGCAGGAGAATCCTCACCGGTCACCCCCCGGGCCGCCCAGGAAGGCCTCCACCGCACCGGCGATCCGCGAGCCCGCCTGCCCGTCGCCGTAGGGGTTCCGGGTCCGGCGGGCGGCCCGGGCCGAGGCCGGCTCGTCGAGGATGCGGTGGGCCTCTCCGAGGATCAGGGATCGGTCGGTTCCCACGAGGGTGGCGACCCCCGCCTCGATCCCCTCCGGACGCTCGGTGACGTCGCGGAGCACGAGGACAGGGGTTCCGAAGGTGGGGGCTTCCTCCTGGATCCCGCCCGAGTCCGTCAGCACGAGGCTGGCCCGGGCGAGTGCCCGGACCAGGTCCGGGTACGACAGCGGCTTCACCAGGTGAATGCGCGGGTGGCCTCCGAGGATGCGTCGGGCCGGGTCCCGCACCCGGGGATTCGGGTGCACCGGGTAGAGAACCCGGAGCCCGGCGCGCTCGTCGACCAGCGCGCGAACCGCCTCGAAGGCCTCCTCGAGGGGGGCCCCGAACGATTCCCTCCTGTGTGCGGTGAGGAGGACGAAGGGGGCCCCGTGGAGCGCCCCCTCCAGCAGATCGGCGAGGGTCGCATCCTCCACCGGAAGCTCGGAGGCGCTCACCCGCAGCAGCGCATCCACCACCGGGTTGCCGGTCACGAGGATCCGATCGTCGGGGATCCCCTCGCGCAGGAGGTTCTGGCGGGCTCCCGCCGTCGGCGCGAAGTGGAGATCGGCAATGACCCCGGTCATGCGGCGGAAGCCTTCTTCCGGGAAGGGCCGGCGGAGGTCTCCGCTGCGCAGCCCGGCCTCCACGTGACCCACGGCGACCCCTTCGAAGTAGCCCACCAGCGCACCGAAGAAGACCGAGGCGGTATCGCCCTGCACGAGGATCATGCGCGGGCTGCGGCGCTGCACCAGTTCCCGGAGGCCCGACAGGCAGCCCTCGGCCACCTCGTAGAGGGTCTGCCCCTCCCGCATGATCGCCAGGTCGTGGTCCGGCTGGAGCCGGAAGACGCGGAGGACGTCGGCCACGAGGTCGGTGTGCTGTCCGGTCAGCGCCAGCTCGCACTCCACGGCGCCCTCGCGCTTCCGCAGGGCGTGGACGACGGGCGCCATCTTGATGGCCTCGGGCCGGGTTCCGACGACGACGAGGACCCGCGGGAGGCGGACCGGATTCATGTGACCCGGGTCACGGGCGGACCCTGCGCCGGAGCTCCGCCACCTCTTCGCGGAGCTGGGCCACCATTTCGGCAAGGAGCCCCGAGACCAGGAGGAGCACGCCCACGACCTCGAGGAGGAGGACCAGCGTCAGGAGCGGGCGGAAGCCGAAGCCATGAACGAAGCGAAGCCAGAGCGCCACGAGCCCCACGGCCCCACCCAGGAGGATCATCGCGGCCCCGAGGGTGCCGAAGAGGAGGAGCGGCTTCCTCGAGAAGAGGAGGAGGAACCAGACTGAAAGGAGGTCCATGATCCCCACGACGATCCGCCAGCTCCCCGAATACTTCGAGGTCCCGGCACGGCGCGGGTGGAGTTCGATGTCGATTTCGGTGGCCCGGTAGCCGCGGGCGTGCGCGAGGACCACGAAGAAGCGATGCCAGTCGTGCCGGAGGTGGAGCTCGTCGAGGATCTCCCGGCGGAAGGCCTTCATCGAGTTCAGGTCGGAGACCGGGACGCGGAAGATCCTGCGCGACAGTCGGTTGTACACCGACGAGACACCCTGTTTGTCATACGCGCCGACCTTGCGTCCGCAGACGATGTCCCACCCCTGGTCCATGCGGTCCAGGAAGCGGGGGATCTCGTCGGGCGCGTGCTGGAGGTCGGCGTCGAAGAGTACCAGCACGCCCCGATCCGTGGCGCGGGCGGCGGTCAGGATGGCCTCCGTCTTCCCCAGGTTGGTCCGATGCGAGAGCACGCGGAGGAGGGGCCAGCCGGAGGCGGCGGTACGGATCCGTTCGGCGGTTCCGTCGGTGGAGCCATCGTCCACGACGAGGATCTCGCCCTCGAGCCCGTGCCGTTCCCACGCCGTCCGGAGTTCGGCCACGAGGGCGTCCGCCATTTCGGCCTCGTTGTAGGCCGGAACGACCAGGGCGAAGTCCCGGTGGCGCCGCGGCGAGGGCTGCGGGAATGCGTCCCCGAGGACGACCCCTTCAGACACGCTTCCGCATCCGGGCCGGGAGGATCCCGAGCTGGTCGCGGTACTTGGCCACGGTGCGCCGGGCGATCTGGATCCCCTCCCCCTCGAGGAGCTCGACGATCTTCTGGTCCGTCAGCGGTTTCTTCGGGTTCTCCTGTCCGACGAGCACCCGGATCTTGTCCCGCACGCCGCGGGCCGAGATGTCCTCGCCCGATGCCGTCGAGAGGCCGCTCGAGAAGAAGAACTTGAGGGGAAACACCCCGCGGGGCGTCTGCACGAACTTCTCGTTCGTGACCCGCGAAACGGTGGACTCGTGCATCTCGATGTGATCGGCCACCTCGCGCAGGGTGAGGGGCCGGAGGTACTGGATCCCCCGCTCGAGGAAGTCGCGCTGCCGGTCGACGATGAAGTTCATGACCTTGAGCATCGTCTGCCGGCGCTGCTCGATGGCCTGGATCATCCAGTTCGCGGAGTTCAGCTTGCTCGCGATGAAGTCCCGGTTCTCGCCCTTGTACTGGTTCCGGTTCTTTGCCACCTCGCGGTAGGCCCGGGAGATGCGAAGCCTGGGAAGGCTCGTGTCGTTGAGGAAGACATGGTACTCCCCGTCGATCTTCTCGACGATCAGGTCGGGGAGAATGTACGGGTCCTCGTCGGGGCTGTGCTGGAGACCCGGCTTGGGGTCGAGGTGGGCGATGCTGTCCGCCGCGTCCTGCACCGCCTTCGGCGAGATGCCGAGCCCCCTTGCGATCTCCGTCCAGCGGTGATTCAGAAGGTCATCGAAGTGATCGTGGACAAGCGTATACGAGAGCGTCTCTTCCTTCCCTTCCCTGGCGAGCTGGAGCAGGATCGACTCCCGGATGTCCCGGGCGCCGACGCCGGGGGGATCCATCTGCTGGACCACGCAGAGCATCCGGTCCGCGTCCTCCTCGGTGTAGGGGCGGAAGAGCGCCTCGATCTCGGCCAGTTCCTCGCGGCGCTCGTCGGGGTCCGTGACCGCGCCGGCCCGGTCGAGCGCCACCTTCCGGATGTCGTCGAGCCAGCGATTCACGCCCTCGCAGACGGTGGGGAGGTCACACGAAAGGAACCCCGAGTCCTCGATGTTCCCGATGATCTCCTCGCCCAGCGCCACGTCGCGGTCCGGGAGGGGCAGGTGGTGCAGCTGCTCCCGGAGGAGGTCGCGCAGGTCCACGGACTCGACCGGCGTGGCTTCGTGGAACTCCTTCTCCTCGTACTGACCCCGACGCTGGCCCCCGGGCTCGAACCCGTTCAGCAGGATCTCGTCCCAGTCGATCTCGTCGTCTGCCTTCTCGGGCTCCGACTTGACCTCGTCCAGGCTGAGTTCGTTCGAGACGTCGGGTTCCGTCATTTCGAGGAACGGGTTCTCCGCCAGTTCCGTCTTCAGGTGGGACTGGAGGTCCATCAGCGGCATGTACAGGAGTTCCATCGCCTGGTAGAGGCGAGGATTGATCTTCATCTCCTGGCGCATCTCCGCGCTCTGGAACAGCCGGTTCGAAAGGGACATTTCGCGCTGGCCCGGTCAGTCCTGACGTGGATCGGGGCCCGGCCCCGGTTCGGGGACGGGGTCGTTCGGGTCCGGCTCCGCCCCGTGCCCGACGGGCGTTTCGGCCCGGGGCTGGGCGGGAAGAGGTTCGATGGTGGCCACGGACTCGGGGCGCGGGTAGCGCCCCCGCATGCGGTGCGTAAGGGTGGGCCCCAGGTAGATCTCGGCCACCTCGTCGTTCCAGACCAGTTCCGAGACGGTGCCGCTCACCCGGATCCGGCCCTCGTACATGATGTAGGCCCGGTCCACGATGTCGAGGGTCTGCTCGACGTTGTGGTCCGAGATGATGACGCCGATGCCGCGGTGCTTCAGTCCTCCCACGATCTGCTGGATATCGTTCACAGCGATGGGGTCGATCCCGGCAAAGGGCTCGTCCAGCAGCATGAACTTCGGCTGCTGGACGAGGGCGCGCGTGATCTCGAGGCGGCGGCGTTCGCCCCCGGAGAGCGCGTAGGCCTTGCTCTTCCGGAGATGCGAGATCGAGAGTTCCTCGAGAAGGGCCTCGAGCCGCGCCTTCCGGTCCCGCCGTGACAGGGGGAGGGTCTCGAGAATGGCCCGGACGTTGTCCTCGACCGAGAGCTTGCGGAAGACCGAGGGCTCCTGGGCGAGGTATCCGACGCCGAGACGGGCCCGCTTGAACATCGGGACCCGGGTCAGGTTCCGGTCGTCGAGGAAGACCTTCCCCCGGTCCGGCGGAATCAGGCCCACCACCATGTAGAAGCTCGTGGTTTTCCCTGCTCCGTTCGGTCCCAGCAGTCCGACGATCTCGCCTTGGCGGACCTCGATGTCGACCTCGTTGACGACCTTTCGCCTCGCGTAGATCTTGGTCAGCCCCTCGGCGCGGAGCACGCTCGAACCTTCCCGCACCGGGAGGATCGAAGGTGCCGGATCGGCAACCGCCACCTGCCCGTCGCCGCTTTCCCCGACACCTTCCGTGCCGGGGCTTCCATGCGCAGTGTCTTCGTTCATCCGGTTTCTCCTCCACCCGGCTCCAGCTGGACGCCGATCACGTTCCCCTCGGCCTCGAGGAGGCTGACCTCCCCCTCGACCAGGTGGATGATGATCAGGTCGGCGAGAATGTAGGAAATGGGCCAGAGACGGCGCTCCGCCTCGGGCTCGGGGGTGTCCGCTTCGTCGGGTGCGGCGGCGTCGGCAGCGGCCTCTGCCTCTTCAGGGGGGCTGCGGTAGAGCGCCCGGGCGTTCGCGGTGGCCGTCAGGCGAATGAGCCTGTAGGTGGCGCCGTCGGTGCTCGGCGCCACCTCGAGCAGGTCCGGGGGTGGAGCGTCGGGATCGTCGGGGTCGGGTGCGGTTGCCGGTGCGGTGACCGCCTCCGACATGACCCGCTCGAAGAGGGCCACGATCTCCTCACCCTCGACCCAGTCGCGGTCCGGAAGACCGGCCGGGAGTCCATTCGCGGCGGCCGACGTGTCCGCTTCGACCCGTGCATCGGACGCCCCCTCGTCGGCGGAGGTGGCCCCGAAGGAGGCACCGAGCGACTCGGCCCGGGCGTTCCCCGTGGCCACGAGGATCCGGTTGCCGTCGGCGTCGTCCTGGATCTCGACCTGGCGGGACCCGCGCAGGAACAGGTTCTCGGCCTCCATCGTGGCGTCGAGGCGCTGACCCGTCTCGGGGTCTTCTCCCCCCTCGGCCAGCACGCTCGAGACCTCCTCGTTCTCGTCGAGCGTCACCGACACCTGGAGCCCGGCCAGCGTCACGTCGCCGGTCACGATCCGGCCCCCGCGACGCGCCAGAACCGAGGTCAGCCGGTCGTTCGTGAAGCCCAGGTTGACCGTTCCGCCGGTGGCGGTCACGTCATCCCGCACGACCTCGGCGTTCCGGTTCAGGATCAGCGTACCTGCACCCCGGTCGTAGGCGAGGGAGTCCGCGGATGCGCGGGTCTCGCCCCGTTCGACCTCGACGGCGCCGTCTCCCCAGAAGAACTGGTCACCCTGGAAACGCAGGCGGTTCGCCACCACGCGGTAGGGGTCCGCAGGGGGGGCGTCGGGGGCGGCCTCCACGGGAAGGACCGCCGACGGGCGACCTCCGTAGACCGTCACCTGCTCCTCGCGGGCGCCACGGGCCTCCAGGTAGATCAGGGTGTCGCCCCGGACCTCGGTGCCCTCGGACAGGTCCGTGAAGACCACGGCGCCCCGGGCGAGGAGGCGCCCCTCGCGGTCGAACCAGTCGGCGTTCCGGGCCGTCAGGTCGCGCTCGGCGGTGGTGAACCGGACGTTTCCGATCAGCTCGTTCCGTCCCTGCGCCTCGTACACCACCGCCGAGTCGGAACGGATCCGGACGCCGTTGGGACAGCGGAGGTCGGGTCGGGAGATCCAGACGATGGACACGCCCGGGCTGACCTCGCGGCTCTGGATGCTCCGGAAGGTGTCCATCAACTGGCAGTCACCCGCGATCTGCTGGGCGGCGACGGACGATCCGGAGGCCCCCGGCAACGCCGGAAGGAGCGCGAGCAGGCAGGCTGCAGCGAAGAGCGATGCCCTCATCCGCCCCCCCGACCCAGGATCGTGAAGTTCCGGAACTCGAGGTCCGACGTGAAGGCGCGGCCCCGCGTGACCTGCCCCCGCAGCGTGTGGACGAAGGCCGAGTCACTCCAGATCCGGTCTCCCTGCGGATCGTAGTTCAGTTCCTCGCTCTCGACGCGCCGGGCCTGCCCGGGCACGACCATGACCACGTTGCCATTCGCGGTCATCCGGTTGGTGCGGGTGTCGAGGACTCCGGTCCGGGCGGTCACCTGGGCCCGCTCGGATCCGTCCTCCTCCATCACCGTCAGGTCCACGCCGCGGAGGTGGACGGCCGCGGAGTCACGCCACTGGATCGCCGTGTCGGCGTGCACGAGCCCCTGGGTCCTCCCATCCTGCGTGATCCTGTGGGTCATGCCGAGCACGATCCCGTCGGCATCGAACTCCAGGTAGGCTTCGGGAACGGTGGGGACCTCGTTTTCGGTCGTGCAGGCGGCACCGGTCCCCACGAGGACGAACACGCCCGCCATGGCCAGTGGTCTGAACGCACGCATCCCTTCGTATGAAAGCATCATACAACTCCTGACTTGAGAAGGTCATGGAGGTGCACGACGCCCTTCAGGACCCCGGCCCCGTCGACGACGGGGAGCGCCATGATACCGTGATCCTCGAGCTCCCGGACCACGGCCCCCGCGAGCTGACCCGTGCGGGCCACCCTGGGGGAACGGGTCATCACCTCCCGGACCGGAACGTCGAGAAAGGCCTCGGGCTGTCGCTCCATCAGCCGCGTCAGGTCGCCCGCGGTGACGACCCCGATGACCCTTCCCTCCGGATCCACGATGGGGATCGTACCCCGCATGCGCGCGAGAGGTACGATGCAGGCCCGCATCGGCAGATCGGGGCCGAGCGACGGGTAATCCTCGGAGACCATCACGTCATCGACCCGGAGTGTCAGGCGTCGGCCGAGGGCCCCTCCGGGGTGGAACA
>JBJHBX010000023.1:0-16685 GCA_050485725.1 Gemmatimonadales bacterium
TCGGAAGGTGCCGGCCGGGTAGTTGAACTCGACGTCCCTCGCCTCGATCATGGTCAGGTTGCCCCCTGTCACCCGCGTCGACCCAGTCTGGATCGTCCGCCACCCGAGATCAAGGTAACCCCGGCCCCGATGCCCGCCTCCCTCCCGCCTCTCCACCTCCGGGTCCTCGTGCCGGGCCTCGCCCTGGGCGTCGTCCTGCTGTGGATGGGGGGGCCGGCCATCCCCTCCCCCACCGTGGACCGGGTGGTGCTTGCCGTCGAGGCGGAGGCGGGGGAGCTCGACCGGACGATCGAGGACGCGCTCCTCCTGCGCGAGGCGGCCCGCCGTGGACTCCCGATCGCGGACTCGGCAGCGACGCTCGGGCACATGCGGCGCGTCGCGGCCACGCGCTGGCTGCCACCCCCCGCCGACACCCCCGAGCTGATCGCCTTCGTGGAGCTGCGGCGGGAGCGGTTCGCGGAGCTCCTCCCCCCCGGACCCCTCCCCACGGCGGACGATCCGGCATGGACCGACGACGCGACCCTCGCGGCGCTCCTGCGGCAGGGGGCGGCGGACGCCCGAGCCGGTGATCGCTTCGCGTCCCTGGACCAGTACCTGCGCGAGATCGCGCCCCGCTACCGGGTGACGCTGACCCGGACTCAGCGGCAGCGCCTGGGAGGGACCTCGGGAGCATCCTCCTCGGCGCCCCTCGCAGGCCCGGACCCTGCGGCGGCCGCCTCGACACCGGGCGAAGCTCCTCCCGAGGCCCCCTGGCCCACCTCCCTCACGGGCCCCCACCCGCCCATGGCCGCCCTCCTCCTGGAAGAGGCCGCACCGGGGCTCTTCGACCTCACCCTCCTCCTCCCCCCGGGGGTACCGGCCGCCGCCGTGGTGCCGGAGCTGCCCGAGGGGTGCACCCCGCTCGGTCCCGTCCAATCCCACCCCGTCCTTCCCGAAAGCCCCGGGTGGGAGGTCGTGCGCGACCGGTGGGCGTGCTCACCCCCGATCCCAGGCACGCTCCCGGCCCCCACCGGACCGGTGGCGGTCGACGTGGAGCTCCGGCGGCTCGACGGTGCCGCATTCTCGGTCCTCCTCGAGCCGGGCGCCCCCGGTGCGGTCGTCCCGGCGCCGGGAACGATCCCGACCGGAGTGATCGGTCGCACGCTCCTCCGGAACGCCGCCTCCATCGCCTCCCAGCCGGCCGTCTGGATCCTGGCGCCCGCGCTCGCCCTGGCCGGGGTGGGCGCCACCCCGGCCCTGTTCGGGGTGGTGGCCTTCGGGGCAGGCGCGGTGGTGGGTGGATGGCTGACCGGACTCGAGGGATCGCTCGTCCCCCCCGAGCTGCCGTGGGGGATGGCCCTCATCGCCGCGGTGCTTCTCGCGCTGACGGCCGCGTCGGTCCTGGCCACCCACGCCCGGCCCCACCCGACCACCGCGCCCCCGCTCCCCCTCGGAGGACGCGGGATCTCGATCCCCCTCGGGCTCCTCGGGGTCCTGGTCGGCGCCGCCTCACCCTTCCTCCTGGCTCCCCTCGGGGGCGCCCCGGGAGGGGTCTGGCTGGGCCCGGGGGGCTGGCTCCCACCGGGTGGAGGGCGTCTTCCCTCCGGCGACCTCCTCCTGGCCGGAGCCGGAGGGCTGGGCGCGATCCTTGGAGCGGTGCCCTTCCTCGGGGTCGGTTACGCAGCGGGTGTCCTCCTCCCGCACGGCGCACCCCGCCGGATCCTCGCGGAGGCGCTGGGGGTGGCCGGGCTCGCGCTCCTGCTTCCCCTGGCCTGGTGGGCCGGGATGCTCTTCCCGCCCGCGCTCCCCTCCGGAGCCATCGAGGGGGCGGCTCTCCTGGCGCTCACGGGGCTCCTCCTCCCGCTCGCCGGGGTGTCGACCGGGAACGCCTGGCTTCCATCGGCCACCCTCCTCCTGCTGACGGGTCTCGCACTCCCCACGGGGCTCCTCCCGATGGAGTGGACGGCCACCCTGGCAGCAGGGGCGATCGTGGCCTCCGCCGGAGTCCTGGTCGGCCTGGGGTGGCGGGAACGCATCGCCACCCCGGTCCAGGCCCTCGCCCTCTCCGGCGCGGCGATCCTCCTCGCCGGGGTGCACCTGCGGTCGGCGATCGGTCCGGCGGGCGGTGTGGCCTGGTCCGACGCCGCCGGCGCCGCCCTGGTCGCCCTCGCCCTGGGGTGGGCCGCGCACGCGGCCGGCCGGGCCACGCCGCGTGGGCTCCGTGGGCGTGTGGCCCTCCTCGCCGGGGTGGCCGGACTCGTTCTGGCCCTGGCCCTCCGCATGGTGGTCTACGCGGGTCCCCTCCTCGAGACGGTCCGAACGGAGATCGCCTTTGGCCGGGTTCCCCTCCCGGTTCCGACCCTCCTCCTCCTGATCGCGGCCCTTCTCCTCCGTCCGCGCCGGCGCCGGGTGGCCGAGGCGCTGGGGGTCCGACCACGCTCCTCCCACCGACACCTGTGGGCGCTCGCGGGGGCCTTCCTCCTCCTCCCCTCCGGACACCTCCATCTCCCGAACCCCCTCGGGCTCGGCATCGTGCCGGAGGAAGAGGATGCCCGGAGAATCGTCACACGACTCCTGTCGGACACCTACCATGCCTTCAACCTCGAGGACGAGGGTCTCCTGTACGATCGACTCTCCGAGACCGTGACGCCCGGGCTCCTTCCGGTGATCTTCCTGGACAGTCGACGTCGCGTGGCCGGAGGCGCCTCGGAGGGGGACGAGATCGAGATCCTGGAGGTCGCGGTCCTCCCGGGGGGCGCAGCGACGCCCCTGGGCGACGGCGAGGGGTTCCGGTGGAGCGGCGCCTGGCAGGTCGGCGCACGCATCACGCACCTGACGCACGTCCACCGACGCGAGAACCTCTACACCGGAGCGGTCACCGTGCGCAGGGACGGGAGCGAGTGGAAGCTCGACGCGGTCGAACTGACGCGCGAGGAACGCGCCGCGATGCCCTGGGGGGGACCGTGATGCGACTCACCCCAGTCCCCCTGATCCCCCCACCGCTTCTCCACCTCGGGGACGACCACGGCTTCTTCCACGTGTGGGTGCTCGTGGTGCTCGGGATCGTCGCGAACGTCATCTACCACGCCGCCACCGGGTTCGGATTCCTCGCCCGGCGGCCTCTCCTGGCTGCCGCGGAGGCGGTGCTGGGCGTCCGGCCGCGTCTCCACAGGGCGACTCTCCCCCTCCGGGGCGGTCCCTTCGTGATCGAGGGGATCGAGATCCCCGGGATGGGAAGGATCGAGCGGATCGAAGCGGACCTCACCCTCACTGCCCTCCTCCGCGAGGAGGTGGAGATCGCCCGGGTGAGGATCCGCGGAGCCGACCTCGGGGAAGGCCCGGGCCACCCTGTACCCGAACCCGTCGCTCCCCCGTCGGACGGGCGTCGCTACCGCATCGGAGCGATCATCCTCGAGGGGGACGCAGGAGAACCGCAGGAGCGCCCCGGACCGGAGGGAGCACTCCCCCTCGGGGAACTGGTCATGACGCTCCTGGAGGCGGCCCGGACTGCACCGCCCGGGCGGACTCCCTCCGGGTGAGTGGCTCCGGGTGAGTGGCTCCGCAACGAGCAGCGCAGTACGTTGGAATCGAAGGCATGGAGAGGGCCGTCGCCCCGCGCCCCCAGTCCGTCCCGAACCGACCCGAGGCCGCCCGTGCGCCGCTTTCGCCCCCCCCTCCTCAGCGCCACCCTGGCCATCCTCCTGGTCGGGTGCTCCAGCTCCACCGACTCGGGTCCGTGCGAGCCCGGTCCCTACTTCACGGAGCTCCCGGTAGATGCGTCTAGGATCAACTGGTTCGTCATCCTGGGGCAGTTCAACCCGCCAGGGGACATCGTCCCGCGCCCCCAGACCGGCCTCCAGCTCATCAGTAACGAGCTCACACCTGTCCGTGCGGTCGGCGACATCGAGATTACCCTCGTCGAACGGACCCGCTGGATCTCGTCCCCGATGCGGGAGGGCCACGTCGACTACAGCCTCGTGTTCGAGATCCCCGCATGCCGCTCGATCTTCGGGAACTACGAGCACATCGCGGTCCTCGAGCCGGAGCTCGAGGCGCACCTGGCCGGCGCCAATTGCGAGGTCTATTCGACCGAGTCCGAAACCGTGGAGGCATGCGGCCGGCGGGTCAGCATTCCGGTGCCCGCGGGTTATCCGCTCGGTCAGGCCGGCGGTTGGGGAACCGGGCTGGACTTCGATCTGTTCGACCGGCGCGTCACCTTCGACTACGTCGCCGGTCATCGCTACCCGCGGGCGCGCTGGGCCATCTGCCCCCAGTCCCTGTTCACGCCGCCCCTTCGTGACCTCCTCCTCTCGCGCACAGGCCGCGACGGGGTCTGGCGCACCGCCGAGCCGGTGTGCGGAACGATGGAGATCGATGTGGCGGGAACGGCCCAGGGAATGTGGGTCCTCGAGGGACAGGACGTGACGTTCTCCGCCGCCACGCACGACCGCTTCTTCGCTCTGGCGCGCCATGACCTGCACGCCGACACCCACCAGGTGCTCGTGACCGCGCACCCCGCATTCCGGCACCCGGAGTGGGGTTCGATCGTGCTGTCGTTCGCGGTGGAGGCCGACGGTCGGGTCAACCGGGCCTGGAGGGACCTTCCCGGGGACGGAACGGTGTTCTGTTTCGTTCCGGAAACGGCAACCGGCCACTGGCCGGTCCAGGACCGGAGTTATCTCGCGGCATTCGGCGCGGATGGCAGGACCACCCTGGAGCCGCTGGCCCATCCGCCGGGGGAGAGCCCCTGCCTGACCGATCCCCCGGAGAGCTGGACGTTCTCCGGGTCGGCGGTGCGACTCATGCGCTAGAAGGCCTCCCCTTCCGGTGGCCGCCGGGGGCGGGCGAGGATACCTTGCCGGGAACCCACCCGGTCCCGGGGCGATCCCGCCCCTCCGGCGCCCCTTTGCCTCCCCCCGCCATGTCCACACGATCGCTCGCCCCGCTTCGACGGACTCTCCGCAGCTCCCGCCGCCCCGGGGGCACCCTGCCCGGATGGATCCTCCGCTCGCAGCGGGTTCCCGGAGCCCTGATCGTACTCGCCCTGGCCGTCGGCTGCTCGGATGGACCCGGGGACACCGCTGAGGCCCGATCGGCCGACCAGCACTGCCTCGAGCTCACCCCGGCCGGCACCTTCGTCGACCCCCTCCTGCCGGTCGCGGACGACGCACCGGAGATCGCGACCGGTTACCGCAGCCTCGTTGCGGCCCATGCACGGTCGTTCATGGCTGTGACGGCCAACCCCGTGGCCACGCGGACCGCCTGCGACGTGCTCGCGCGCGGGGGCTCCGCCGTGGACGCCGCGATCGCGGCGCAGATGGTCCTGAACCTCGTCGAACCGCAGTCCTCGGGGATCGGGGGCGGGGCCTTCCTCCTCCACTTCGATCCGGCGACCGGAGCGATCGACGTGTACGACGGGCGCGAGACCGCGCCGGCCGCAGCCACGCCGGACTACCTGCGGTGGATCTCGGAGGACGACCGGACCACACCGCAGCCCAGTGCCCGGGCCAGCGGACGGTCGATCGGGACTCCCGGAACGCTGCACGTGCTCGACCACGCGCATCGGGAGCACGGCATGATCCCGTGGGCCGAACTCTTCGAGCCCGCGATCCGAATCGCGGAGGAGGGCTTCCGGATCAGTCCCCGCATGGCGGCCTCGATCGCGGGTTCCAGCGGTCAGCTCGCCCGAGACCCGATCGCGGCCGCGTACTTTCTGACGCCGGACGGGAGCGGCAAGCCCGCCGGGACCCTCCTCCAGAGCCCCGAATTCGGTGAGACCTTCCGGAGGGTGGCCGCGGAGGGAATCGCGGCCTTCTACACCGGGTCGATCGCACAGGACATCGTGGACGCGGTCTCGGACACCACCGGTGGACGAACCCCCGGACTCATGACCCTCGACGACCTGGCGGCGTACCGCAGCGTGAAGCGGGAGGCCGTCTGCACGCCCTACCGTGCATGGGTTGTCTGCGGAATGCCGCCGCCCTCCTCCGGGGGGATCACGGTGGCCTCGGCACTCGGCATCCTCGAGACGTTCGACCTCTCACCGCATGCCCCCCCCAACCCCGAGGAGGACGGGGGGCGCCCCGGGGTCGGAGGGATCCACCTGGTCACGGAGGCGCAGCGACTCGCCTATGCGGATCGGGACCGGTACATCGCCGACACGGACTTCGTCGCCCTCCCGGGGGGGAGCTGGGATCGCATGCTCGACCCGTCCTACCTGGCCGGGCGCGCCGCCCTGATCGACCCCGAACGGAGCATGGGGACCGCCGAACCCGGCGACCTCGGTCCGGTCCCCCTCGGATCGGATGCCACCGTCCCCGCCGGGGGGACCACCCACCTCTCCATCGTGGACCGCGAGGGACGAGTCGTCGTCATGACGAGCACGATCGAGGGCGGGTTCGGATCCTACCACATGACACGGAGCGGATTCCTCCTGAACAACGAGCTCACCGACTTCTCATCGGAACCCTTCGATGCGGAGGGTCGGCCGATCGCGAATCGGGTGGAAGGAGGGAAGCGCCCCCGCAGCTCGATGGCCCCGACGCTGGTCTTCGAGCGTGGTGCCGACGGTCTCCCGGGCGACTGGGTCATGGCGACCGGTTCCCCGGGGGGGGGTGCCATCATCCAGTACGTCCTCCGGACCCTCGTGGGCGTCCTCGACTGGGGCCTGGACCCGCAGCAGGCGGTTTCGATGATCTCCTTCGGTGCCTCGAACTCCCCCACCACCTCGATCGGCGGGGAACACCCCCTGGTCGATCCTGCCGATGGGGGTGCGAACGACCCGACGGTGGCCGGGCTCCGGTCGCTCGGCCATTCGGTATCGGTGAACAGCCAGTCGAGCGGGCTGGGCACGATCGTCCGGGGTGCCGTGGAGGGGGAGCCGGTCCTCGTTGGGGGTGCGGACCCGCGGCGCGAGGGGATCGTGCTCGGAGACCTGTTCCTCCCCTGACCCCGACCATGATATAGCATGCCTATCGTACATTCACACCTCATGCGACATGGTATACCCTGCCACCTATACTGGTTCGCGTGTGCGGTGCTCCTGCTCCTCCCCGCACCGCACCTCCGGGCCCAGGCGGCGGAAACGCCCGCGCTGATCATCGAACTTGAACTGGGCAGCGCCTGGCAGAGCCGGAACGACGCCGAGATCCCGAATGACGGTTCGGCAACCCGCTTCTCGCTCCGGGAATTGGCCGGGAGCGGACCCTGGCGAGCCGGTCGGATGCAGGTCACCTGGAACCCGGCGGCTCGCCACGGGATCCGCCTTCTGGGTGCACCCTTCACCCTCACCGAAACGGGAGTCCCCGCGACGGACGTGGCCCTTCAGGGAGAGACGTTCGGAGGCGGGCTCCCGGTTCGTGCCACCTACACCTTCCACTCCTGGCGCCTCGGGTACCGCTACCTCCTCCGGGCCGGGGACCGGACCTCGGCCTGGATCGGCTTCACCGCCAAGATCAGGGACGCGGTGATCGCCCTCGAGCAGGGCGGCACGAGGGCCCGCAAGACCGACCTGGGCTTCGTGCCCCTCCTCCACCTCGCGGGGGAGTGGCGACCCACCGACCGCTGGAGCCTCCTCCTGGACGCCGATGCCCTGGCCGGCGGACCCGGGCGCGCCGTGGACCTCACCCTCCAGGCCGGCTACCGCCTCGATGACCACTGGAGGATCCGGGCCGGCTACCGAACCATCGAAGGAGGTGCGGACGTGACCGATGTCTACACCTTCGCCTGGCTCCACCAGGCGGTGGTCGCGGTGGACTGGAGACGCTGACCCCGGGGAGTCCGATGCACGTTGCCGTCTTCAGCACGAAGCCCTACGACCGCGAGGCGCTCGACCGGGCGAACCGGCGTCATGGCCACGATCTGACCTACTTCGAGGCCCGCCTTCAGGAGGCCACGGCGGAGCTGGCCAGGGGGGCCGATGCGGTCTGCCCCTTCGTGAACGACGAAGTCTCGTCCCCGGTCCTCGACACCCTGGCTGACGGCGGGGTGAGACTGCTCACCCTCCGTTCGGCCGGCTTCAACCATGTGGACCTCGAGGCCGCTGCGCGTCTCGGGATCACCGTCGCCCGCGTGCCGGCCTACTCCTCCCACGCGGTCGCGGAGCACGCGGTCGGGTTGATCCTCTCGCTCAACCGGAAGTTCCACCGGGCCTATGCTCGGGTGCGGGAGGGGAACTTCGCCCTCCAGGGCCTCCAGGGGTTCGACCTCCACGGGAAGACGGTGGGTGTAGTCGGGACGGGACGGATCGGAGCCGTCTTCGCCCGCATCCTGCAGGGGTTCGGGTGCCGGATCCTCGCGCACGACCCCCACCCCTCCGAGGAGGTACTCGCACTGGGCGCGGAGTACGTGGAGCTCGACCTCCTCCTGGCCGGCTCGGACGTGGTGGCCCTCCACCTTCCCCTCACCCCCGACACCCGCCACCTGATCGACAGGGCGGCGGTGAGGCGGATGAAGGAAGGGGCGATGCTGATCAACACCAGTCGGGGCGGGCTCGTCGACACCCGGGCCGTGATCGAAGGGCTCAAGAGCGGCAGGATCGGGGCCCTGGGGCTGGACGTGTACGAGGAGGAGGAGGAGCTCTTCTTCGAAGACCTCTCGGACACGGTGATCCACGATGACGTCTTCGCTCGCCTCCTCACCTTTCCGAACGTCCTGATCACCGGGCACCAGGGGTTCTTCACCCGTGAGGCCCTCGACAACATCGCCGAGACCACGCTCTCGAACGCGAGCGCCTTCGCGACGGGCCAGGGCACCCTGCACCGCGTCGACCTCGAGTCCCTTCGAGGCTGACCACCTGCATGGCCGCGGTACTCGGCGCGACCCCGATCCTGGTCCTGCTGGTCCTGATGGTGGGGCTCCGCTGGTCGGCCGCCCGTGCGGGTGGCGCAGCCTGCGGGGTGGCACTCGTCGTGGCGATCTCGGCCTTCGGGTTTCCCCGGTCGCTGGATCCCTCGCTCTCCCTCCCGGCCGGACTCGCCGGAGTGGGATCGGAGGCCGGCTTCACCGCCCTCACCATCCTCTGGATCATCGGACCGGCCATCGGAATCCACCACCTGCAGCTCCGGACCGGAGCGGCCGAAACCCTGCGGGCGTGGCTCGGGCAGTTCACGACCGACCCGCGGATCCTGGCCCTCCTGATCGCCTGGTTCTTCGTCCTCTTCATGGAGGGGGCCGCCGGCTTCGGCGCCTCGGTTGCGCTGGCCGCACCGTTCCTCGTGGCCGCCGGCTTCCACCCGGTGGCAGCCGTGACCGTGACCCTCATCGGACACGTGGTCGGGGTCTCGTTCGGTGCGGTGGGAACCCCGATCGTCCCGCAGGTGGCCGCGACCGGATTCCCGGGACCGGAGCTGGCCAGGGCGACGGGTCCCTACCACACGCTCCTGGGATGGGTCCCCCTGGGGATCATGGTCCTTCTGACCCATCGCTCCGTCCCCGCCGGGCCCGGCCGGAGCTCCTCCCTCGAGGTGGCTGGCTGGACCCTTCTGGCCTTCCTCGCCTTCGCCGTGCCCTACACCGCGGTCTGGAGCCGGGTGGGTCCCGAGCTTCCCACCCTGGCCGGGGCCCTCTTCGGCGGGGCGGCCTTCGTCCTCCTGCTGCTCCTGCGGGGTCGAGGACGGGAGAAGAGGAGCAGCCCTCAGCCGTCCGACCCATCCGACCCCCTCCACGTCGCGGACCCGGCTGCCTCATCCCCACCCTCCGGCCGCCAGGTTGCGCTGGCTGCCGCCCCGTACCTGGTCCTCGTGGCCCTCATCCTGGCGACCCGGCTCCTGCCTCCCGTCGGAGGGCTCCTGCGGGAGGTCACCCTCGCCTGGAGCCTGGCGGAGGGGAGGTTCACCGGGGCGATCGAGCCCTTCTACCACCCCGGGAGCCTGCTGCTCCTCGGGTTCCTGACGGGGGCGATCCTCCAGCGCGCCGGCGGCCGGACCGTCGGGCTCGTGGTCCGCGATGCCACCCTCCAGCTCGTGCCCGTGGCGCTGGCGCTCATGGCCATGCTCGTCCTGGCCCGGGTGACGGTGCATGCCGGGATGACGGACGCGCTCGCCCTGGCCGCCGCCGCCGCGGCGGGTGGCGCCTGGCCCTTCCTTGCCCCCTTCGTCGGAGTGCTCGGCACCTTCGTCGCCGGCTCCGCGACCGCGTCGAACATCCTCTTCACTGACTTCCAGGCTCAGACCGCCCGCGCGCTCACCCTCCCCGTCGAAGGGGTGGTGGGAGCCCAGACCTTCGGGCCGCTGTCGGGAACATGATCTGCCCGCACAACGTGGTGGCCGCCGGCGCCACGGTGGGTCTGGCCGGAAAGGAAGGGGAGATCCTCCGGAGAACGCTGCCGGTCTCGCTCCTCTACGCCGGCCTCGGCGGCGGGCTCGCGCTCCTTCTCCTGCGGGGGTGAGGGCGCGGGGCGACGTTGCCGGCGCAGCCCCCGCACCTGGACAGATCGAGAAGGGCTTGAGGACTGCCCGGACCTTCCCATCCCGACATCCGCAGGCCCGGGCGTTTCCGCGGGAACGTCGTGCGGATCCTCGGCTCCCCATCCTTGACGGCGAGCGCGCAATCACATAACCTACTGGTTATAGATTGTGCGAACCCTCCCCCGGAGCCCACGTGAGTCCGACTGCGGAGCTCGAGCCGCAGGAGCTCGATGCCACCTTCTTCGCGCTTGCGAGCGCCACGCGCCGTGCCATCCTCGCGCGCCTGGCGCGCGGCGAAGCCACGGTGAACGAGCTGGCCGCCCCCTTCGAGATGAGCCAGCCGGCGATCTCCAAACACCTTCAGGTACTCGAGCGGGCAGGCCTGGTCTCGGTCCGAAGCGAGGGGCGGGTGCGTCCCCGCCGGCTCGAACCCGAGCCCCTGAAGGCGGCGACGAACTGGATCGAGCGCTACCGGGAAATCTGGGAGGCGAACTACCGGCGGCTGGATGCCCTGCTGGAGGAGCTCCAGGACGCGGCCCCGAACGAGCTGGGCCCCGGTTCGCCCCGAAGTCCCTGATGGAGGGCCGCTCCGACCCCGATGGCGCCGCAGCCGACCGGGGAACGCGGTCCCCCCCACCCCCCTCAGAGGAGCCCCCGCGATGACCACCAGGCCCCAGGAACCCGCTCAGGTATCCCTTCCCAGCGATCATGAAGTCGTGGTGACCCGCACCTTCTCGGCCCCCCGGTCCCTGGTCTTCCGTGCGTATACCGAGCCCGCCCTGATGCAGCGCTGGCTGAACGGCCCGCCGGGCTGGACCATGCCCCTGTGCGAGATGGATGTCCGCGAGGGCGGCACCTATCGCTGGGGCTGGCGTTCGGACGAGGACGGGCAGGAGTTCGGCTTCCACGGGGTCTTCGAGGAGGTCGATCCCCCGGCCCGCATCCGGCATACCCAGTTCTACGATCCGGGCGACATGGGCGGAAGCATGGAGGCGGCGGGGGAGGTGACGATCACCGTGACCTTCGAAGAGCGGGAGGGAGTCACCACCGTCACGACGCGCATGACCTACGCTTCGAGGGAAGCGAGGGACGGCGCGTTCGCCTCCGGGATGACCGACGGGATGGAGCTCAGCTACCAGTCCCTGGATACCCTGCTCGCGGAATCGACGTCCGACTGATCGGGAGGAAGCCGCACAGAACTCGGCGGAGACCCGTTCGCGGGACTCATCCGGGGGGCGCGTTCCGGCTCCGGCCGCAGTCGTGCCGGAGGACCAGCGGCTCGGGATCGGAGAGCGCCATGCGAAGGAGTTCCGTGAGGGACGTCCCTGCGGTCCCGGGATGCGTTTCAGCTGAAACGTCCTCGTCCGGAACCGCTTCCACCCCCCCCCGGCCGGGAGCAGCGCGGTTGATCCGGTCGGTTCGAAAGTCCACAGGCCGGGCGACGTCGGGAAAGCCCTGGCCGCGCCGGCACCGCCGGTCGGATGCCCTTGTGCCGGGAAGCCGGGCCGTGGCATTCTCGGGCATGCCCCGCGTCCTGATCCTCTTTGCGCACCCGGCCCTGCGGCGGTCACGGGTGCAGCGGGCCCTGATGGCGGCGGTGCCGCGCGTGGCGGGGCTGACGCTCCACGACCTTTACGATGCGTATCCCGATTACGAAATCGACGTAGCTCGTGAGCAGGCGCTGCTGGTGGATCACGACCTGGTCATCATGCAGCATCCGTTCTACTGGTACAGCACACCGCCCATCCTGAAGCAGTGGGAAGACCTGGTGCTCGAGCACGGCTGGGCCTACGGCGCCCGCGGCCGCGCGCTCCAGGGCAAGACGATGCTGAACGTGCTGTCCACGGGAGGGCCGGAGCACAGCTACAGCCGCGATGGCGCGCACCGGCATACCATCCGGGAACTGCTCGCGCCCATCGAGCAGACCGCCCGGCTGTGCCGGATGAACTACCTGCCGCCGTACGTGATCTTCGGCTCACACCGGCTGGAGCCACCGGATGTGGCGGCCGAGGCCGCGCGTTACGGTGAGTTCCTGCGGGCTGCGCATGCGGGCGAACTGGACTTCGCCGCACTCGCCGCCGCGGGTGAGTCCCACACCACGATGGCGCAGGCCATGGCCACGTCGTGCGGCAGCGCGGAGCACTGATGACGGGGCAGACCTTCCTGGAACAGGCCTTCGTCTACCTGTGCGCCGCCGTGGTGGCCGTGCCCCTTGCCGCGCGCCTGGGACTGGGCTCCATCACCGGCTACCTGCTGGCCGGCGTGGCGATCGGTCCGTTCGCACTGGGGCTGGTAGGCGCCGAGGGGCAGGACGTCATGAGCTTCGCCCAGTTCGGCGTGGTCATGATGCTGTTCGTCATCGGCTTGGAACTCCAGCCGTCCGTGCTCTGGCGACTGCGAACGTCCATCGTGGGCTTCGGCGGCCTGCAGGTGCTGGCCACGGCGGCGCTGGTGCTGCCGGTGGCGGTGCTGCTCGGGTTCCCGTGGCAGGCGGGGCTGGCACTCGGGCTGGTCGTGTCACTGTCATCCACCCCCATCGGGTTGCAGGCCGTGCAGGAGCGCGGGCTGATGGGCACGGCGGGCGGCCAGACGACCTTCTCGGTGCTGCTGTTCCAGGACATTGCGGTAATCCCCATGCTCGCCCTGTTCCCGCTGCTGGCCACGTACGACGTCGTGGTCGCCGACGCAGCGGCTTCCCCGTCCCTCATGTCGCAGTTACCGCCCTTGGCGCGCACGCTGGCGCTGCTCGGTTCCGTCGGCATCATCGTGCTCGGCGGGCGGTTCCTGATGCGGCCGCTGTTCCGCGCGCTGGCCAGGACACGGCTCCGGGAGATCTTCACCGCGGCCGCGCTGCTGCTGGTCATTGCCATTACGCTGCTGATGACGATGGTGGGGCTGAGCCCCGCGCTGGGCGCATTTGTCGCCGGCGTCGTGCTCGCGTCAAGCGAGTACCGTCACGAACTGGTAAGCGACATCGATCCGTTCAAGGGCCTGCTGCTCGGCCTGTTCTTCATCGCCGTCGGCGCATCGATCGACTTCGGGCTCATTACATCGAGCCCGCTGCTCATTGCCGGGATGGTGGGCGGCGTCATGCTGGCGAAGTTCGCTGTGCTGGTGGTGCTGGGCCGGGCATTCGGGCTGGGCACCGATCAGGCGCTGCTGGTGGGCTTTGCGGTACCGCAGGTAGGCGAGTTTGCCTTTGTTCTGCTGGCCTTCGGCGCCGAGCAGGGCGTGTTCCCGGGAACGGTGTCGGGACCGATGGTGGCAACGGCGGCACTTTCCATGGCATTCACGCCGATCCTGCTGGCCATCAACGACCGCGTGATCAGACCACGCTGGGGCACGCCGGAAGCGCCCCGCCGGGAGGCGGACGCGGTCACCGCACATGCACCGGTGCTGGTGGCGGGCTTCGGTGCGTTCGGCTCCACCACCGGCCGCCTGCTCAGGGCAAACGGCGTGGACACCACCGTGCTGGACTTCGACTCGGACCGCGTCGAACTGCTGAGGCGCATGGGGCTCAAGGTCTTCTACGGCGACGCAACGCGTCTCGACCTGCTGGCAGCCGCCGGTGCGGAACATGCCACGGCCATGGTGCTGGCCCTGGACACTCCGGAGCGCACACTCCAGGTGGCCCGCACGGTGCAGCGCCACTTCCCGCACCTGGTCCTGCTGGCCCGCGCGTTCAGCTTCGAGGACGCACACGCACTGATCGAGGCCGGCGTGCAGCACGTGTACAGGGAGAGCGTGGATACTTCAGCCCGGCTGGGCGTGGACGTGCTTCGCCTCATGGGCTTCCACGGTCATGAGGCGCACCGCGCCGCCGCCCGGTTCCTGCGTCATGAGGAGCGCACGCTCAGGGAGCTCACGCGGCACCGCACCGACGAGGACCGCTACATCGATGCCGCTCGACACGCCATCCTCGAGTTGGAACGTGTACTCGAGGCGGACCGCGCAGTGCCGCACCACACCGCTGACAGCGGCTGGGACCCGGAGTCGCTGCGCGGCGAGGCGCGGGAACCGACCGGCTGAACGATCAGTCGCGTGCGTCGTCGCCCGGTCGCCGTGGGCTCTGCAACTCCAGCGACAGCGCACCCGACGGACACCTGCCTACCTGTTCGATGAGCTCCGTCGTGGAGGCGGCCGCTGTATCAATCCACGGCCTGCGCTTCGGGTCGAAGACGCCGGGCAGCCCCCGCACGCAGATCCCCGAGTGCACGCACAGCTCCGGCTTCCAGACGATGGTCACTTCCCCGTTTGAATATTTCCTGGTCATGTCACCCGGCCTTGTGTGAGGGAAGTCGCGCGCGCACCCGTCAGAGAACGTCCCGGAACTCGGGGACACGGCCGAACACGCCTTTCGCGAAGGGACACAGCGGGAGAATCGTGACCGACCTTTCTCGAGCGAAGTGCACCGCCGCAGCGACGAGTTGCTTGCCGATGCCCCGGCCGCGCAGGTCGTCCGACACCTCGGTATGATCGATGATGAATCGCTGCGTGCCCGCCCAGACGTACGCCATCTCGGCAAGCTGGCGGCCATCCGACTCGATGAAGAACGCGCCCTTGGAACCGTCGTCCCTGTGTTGAACTTCCAGAGCAGATTCTCCGCGTGATGGGCGGCGCCTGTCGGGGGTGAGGGTGGCCTGCCCAAGATCGATGCCCGGGGCTGGGTGAGGCAAGGCCGTGCGGCAGATGATCCGGGCCGCACTCGCGCCGGAAGTTCAGCGCCCCAGCGCGAGCTCCAGCTCCTCCCGGACCCAGGGGTCCCTCTCGGACGAGAGCGCGGCCTCGATCGCGGAACGAGCGACCGCTCCCCCCACGCGCCCGAGCGCCCAGGCCGCATGCCCCCGGACCAAAGGCTCGGGATCGGAGAGCGCGCTCGAGAGCACCGGCACCCCGTCTTCCGACCCCCAGTTGCCGAGCGCGACCGATACGTTCCGGGCCATGCCGGCCCGCCCCGCCCGGCGGATGGCCGACCCCCGTGAGAACGCCTCCCACGCCTCCTCGGAGAGCGCCATGCGAAGGAGTTCCGTGAGGGACGGCCCTGCGGTCCCGGGATGCGTTTCAGCTGAAACGTCCTCGTCCGGAACCGCTTGCACCCCCACCGGCCGGTCCCCCGGCCCCCGTGCCGCGTACCCCGGCTCCGCGGCGGGCTCCGCGAACTTGAGGTTGAACGGACAAACCTCCTGGCAGATGTCACACCCGTAGATGCGGTTCCCGATGGCCGGGCGGAGTTCGACGGGGATCGGTCCCCTGTGTTCGATGGTGAGGTACGAGATGCAGCGCCGGGCATCCATGATCGGAGCACCGTCCTCGTTCCGGCCGAGCAGGGCCCCGGTCGGGCAGGCGCCCAGGCAGGCGCTGCAGCTCCCGCAGTGATCCCGGACGAAGGGCGGATCCGGCTCCAGCTCGACCGCCAGGAAGAGGACGCCCAGGAAGAAGTACGAGCCCCGGCGAGGGTGGATCAGCATGGTGTTCCGGCCGAACCACCCCAGCCCTGCCCGCTCCCCCAGCTCCCGCTCCAGGACGGGGCCGGTGTCCACGTGGATGCGGGCCGGGATCGACGCCCCGAGCTCCTTTTCGAGTGCCCGGTGCACCCGCCGGAGCTTCCCCCTGATGACCCGGTGGTAGTCCCGGCCCCGGGCGTAGCGCGCGATCACCCCGCGGGACGAATCCTCAGGGACTCCCTCGGGGTCCGGCTGCGCATACGGATGGCCCACGACGAGCAGGGATCGGACACCGTCGAGGTGGCTCGCCGGGTCGGCCCTCCGGTCGAGCGCATCCGGACGCGCGAGCCACGTCATCCCGCCGTGGTGCCCGTCGCGCACCCAGCTCCGCAGGAGCGCCGCGTGTGCGGACGGTTCGGGGCGGGCGATCCCGACCGGCTCGAACCCCTCCCGGCCCGCCAGGGCCCGGGCCAGCTGAGCCCGCTCCCGAGGTGTCACCGGCCGTGTCATCCGGGCGGCCGCTTCACCGCTCCCGTTCCCGGACCCGCACCCCATCCTCGACGCGATCCCCGGGGTAGACCACCACCCGATCGCCGGGTTCGACCCCCGACAGGGCCTCTGCCTCGGTAGCGCTCCTGCGCCCGATCTCGACGGCGACCTCCTCCGCCCGCCCTCCCACCGCACGGAAGACCGCCCAGCCCTCCCCGCGCCGGAAGAGGGCTCCCGTGGGGACGCGGTTCACGTCGTCCACCCGCTCGAGAACGATCCGCGCCTCCACACGGAATCCGTCGCCCAGCCGAGCCCACGCGTGAGGCTCCCCTTCGGGATCGAGGAGGACATTCACGCGCTGCTCCTC
>JBJHBX010000024.1:0-16020 GCA_050485725.1 Gemmatimonadales bacterium
CCGCATCCCCAGAGACCCGGCACCAGGAGCGCCGGGAGGATCACCGTGAGGGCCTGGGCCCACTTCCGCCTTGGAGTCATGCGCCCATCCTACGCGCCGGCGGCGGATCTGGCGAGGGCGCGGCCGATGCGAGAAGTTGGAAGCCATGCCGCTGGCCGTCGCCCTTCTCCTGACCCTGCTCTACGCCACCCTCTCGCCCCTCGGAGTCCGGATCCGGGCGGCGGAGCAGCGCGCGCTCGTGGCCGGGCTCCCCGGGGTCCCCTCGTCGTCGGCGGTGTCCGCGGCGCGCTCCCTCCTGGCCCGGGGGTGGACCTCGCTCGTGGCCTCGGAGCTCTGGCTGCTCCTGCTCCTGGCCGCGATGATCGCGATCTTCCAGGTCTGGTGGCTCGCCCTGGTCCTTCCGGCGGCGGGGGTCGCGCTCCGGGTGCTCCTGCACGCGGTGGATCCCTACCCGGCGCGGCTCGACTGGTACCTGGCGCGCTTCCGGACACAGGTGGAACGTGCCCGCGACGCGGCGGTAGCCGAGGGAGATGCAGAGCGGGAGCGCCGGGCCCTGGCGCTCGCTGCCGCCCTCGAGGAACTCGCCTCCGACGAAGGGGACCAGCCGGTCCTTTCCTGAGGGGGCCCCGAAGCACGCAGGCGCCCCCCGATGTCCGACTACCCGACAATCGCCGACCTGGTCGGCGCCACCCCCCTCGTGCGTCTGCAGCGAATGACCGCCGGGCGCAACAACACGATCCTGGCCAAGCTCGAGGGGCAGAATCCCGCCGGCTCCGTCAAGGACCGGCCCGCCTTCTCGATGCTCCGCCGCGCCGAGGCCCGGGGGGAGATCCGCCCCGGCGACACCCTGATCGAGGCCACCTCGGGGAACACCGGGATCGCGCTGGCCATGGCCGCCGCCGTCCTCGGATACCGGATGATCCTGATCATGCCCGAGGGGGCCACCTCCGAGCGGAAGGCGGCGATGAAGGCCTTCGGGGCCAGGCTCCTGCTGGTCAGCGACCAGGTCTCGATGGAGGGGGCCCGCGACATGGCGCTGGCCCTGGAGGCGGAAGGGCGGGGCAAGGTGCTGAACCAGTTCGCGAACCCCGACAACCCCGAGGGGCACTACCGCACCACCGGTCCCGAACTCTGGGAGCAGACCGGGGGGCGGATCACGCACTTCGTGAGCTCGATGGGGACCACCGGTACGATCATGGGGGTGAGTCGCTTCCTGAAGGAGCGGAATCCCGAGGTGCGCATCATCGGACTCCAGCCGGCCGAGGGCTCGCGGATCTCGGGGATTCGCAGGTGGCCGCCCGAGTACCTTCCCGACTTCTTCGAGCGGGAGCGGGTGGACGAGATCCTCGAGATGGAGCAGACCCGCGCCGAGGACACGATGCGGCGGCTTGCGCGGGAGGAGGGGATCTTCGCCGGCGTCAGCTCGGGGGGGGCCGTGGCCGGGGCGCTCCAGGTGGCGGAAGGGGTCGAGAACGCGGTGATCGTCGCGGTGATCTGTGACCGTGGCGACCGCTACCTGTCGAGCGGGGTGTTCGGGGGATGATGTCACTACAGCTGTATTGACACCCGAGCCGGGCCGCGACAGCTTTCGTTCATGAGCAGGAGATCGGAGTTCCTCCAGATCCGGGTCACCCCCGCGGAGAAGCGAAGGCTGAGGGAGCTGTCGCGCGCGGCGGGCACGGACATGTCGAGCTACGTCCTGTCCCGGGCTCTCCCGGTGGCGCGCGGACGGTTCGACGAGCTCATCGAGCTGCTGGGCCAGGGCGACGACCCCCGGTATGCGCTGGCCGAGCTGAACGACTTCCTTTCCGAGCTCCAGGTCGAGGAGCTCGGCGACGCCGTCGCCTCCGCGGATCTCGCCGGACTTTCGCCCTTCCTCGGGAACTACGTGGCCGCGATGGTCGAGCAGGCCTGCACCGCCCGGGACCTCCGCCCCCCGGCCTGGACCCGCGGCGTCCCTCCCCTCGAGCGTCCCTGGTTCGCGACGCGAATGAAGGGGCTGCGGGCGCATCTTCTAAGGTCGGCTCCCGTGCCGTTCCGGCGGCGGAACCTCTTCGTGGATTCGAGCGTCGGTGACCGGGTCTGAGGGCGGGCGACGCGGATCCCCGGAGCCGGCACGGCTGACGAGCGACACGATCCGGCGACTCTTCGACATGCTTGCCCTCGAACTCGAGGCCCGGGGCGTGGAGGGGGAGCTCTACCTGGTCGGGGGGGCGGTCATGTGCCTCGCCTTCGAGGCCCGGGATGCGACGCGCGACGTGGATGCCCTCTTCCGGCCCGCCCGCGAGGTACGCGAGGCGGCGGCGTCCGTGGCGAAGCGGGCGAAGGTGCCCGAGGGCTGGCTGAACGATGCCGTGAAGGGATTCCTGCGCCCCGGGGGGGAATTCGATGCGTTCCTCGAAGCCCCGTTCCTGCGCGTGTTCGTGGCCCGGCCCGCGTATCTCCTGGCCATGAAGTGCGCCTCGATGCGGCTGGGCGCAGAGTTCCACGATCTCGACGATGTGCGCTACCTGCTGAGATACCTGAACATCGAGACACTGGAGGAGGCGCTGGCCGTCGTGACCCGGTATTTCGACGAGGCCCAGCTGCCCGCGAAGTCGAGGTTCGCGCTCGAGGAGCTCCTCCCCGCGGGACCCAACCGGAACAGGGACCGATGACCCATCCGAAAATGTACCGCGACGACGACCCCGGCCTCGCCGAGCTCCTCCTTCGCGACGAGCGCTTCTTCGTGCCGGCCTGCTACGGTCCGCACGGTTGGTTGGGGCTCGACCTGGCGGCGGGTCCCACGGACTGGCTCGAGGTCCGCGAGCTCGTCGAGACGTCCTACCGGAACACGGCGCCCCCGAAGTCGGTGCGGCGCCTCGGCATGCGAGGAGCACCGCAAGCGTCGGTCTGCGGCCGGGGGGAAGTGAACGTGAGCACTCCGAAACCGGCAAGCATTGACATCTCTCTCTCTCTCTCTCTTACAGTGCCAAGGAGTTTGCTGGTCCCGCACGGTCGGGCACCCAGGGTGCGGGCGGCTGGAGGTCGGGCGTTTCATGACGTCCCGAGCAGGGAGGAGGAAAGATGGACAGACGTGCGACCTGGAGGGCGCGGGTCACGCCGGTTCTGGTTCTCCTGGGAGTCATCCCGTTCCTGGCCGGATGTGAGGGGGTCACCGCCCCGACACATGACACGACAGGCCAGCGGGACGGAATCCACCGCGGAGGTGGACCGCATCGGATTCTGGCTGCGTTGTCGGGGGACGAGTGTCCCGCGACCTCCCATCGGCAGGAATGCCACTACGCCATCACCGACACGACGACGAGCGCCGATGGACCCGGGGCGTGCATCTGCTCGATCCCGGGAATCGCCATTGCGGTACCTGGGGGAGACGGCCATCCCGGCGCTCCTCCGCAGGACTGGCTGCCCCCGGGTTGGCCCGATCCGGAACCGATCAACTGGCCGGATCCTCCGGGTGGAGGCTCCTGGCCCAACCTGCCGCCGCCAGGACCGGGGGAGTGCGATCCGCACGGGATCACCAATCCCTGCATTTTCGAAGCGGGTCTCACATGCTCGAGCCAGGTACCCCGCGGTGGGCCCGGGGGCTGTGTCGTCTGGACGGAACCGGAGACCATGCTGGACGAGGTACTGGTCTGGACGTTCATCGGTGATGATCTGGTCCATTCAGTGGGGCTCAACTCCCCACGGTGGGAGGGGGACCTCGTGCAGTCCGGAAGAGTTCGGGTCGAGTTTGTCGCGGGTGGTCGCACGATGGAACGTGCGTCGGAGTTGGTGGTGGTACCTCGGGGTGGGAGCGGCTGGCAGTGGGGGATCGGCACCGGGATAACGATGGGCATGGGCGGCGTCTCTTGGCCGGCGGGGGACCCGAGGCCGGGTCTCGTGTGCCGCCCCGGGCAGGGGTGCCCGTCCGGATGGATCGTCCAGCCGTCCGGCAACTTCGGACACGGCAACGGGTATACCAGAACGCAGGTCCCGTCGGGGCCGAACGCATCGCTGTGGTACGTGACCGGCGTCACCATGGACCTCGACATGCGGGGGATCCTGAACCCGGACCTCTCCCCCGGGGGCACGGCGTGGCCGGCCACGGGGGCGGACGCGGTGGCATGCGGCTGGTCGAGCGGCGATACCGTCCCCACGACCTTCCACGACTACAACAACACCTGCCGCGGCCAGCCGACCTCGCCGTTCATGACCGCCATGGGAGCGCACGAGGTCACGCACATGACGAACGCGGTGACCTACATCCAGAACTACCGGTATCCGGCGTTTGACGTGCGGGCGAAGCTCGAGGGGCTGGTCCGTTCGACGTCTTCTGGACTCGACACGGTCGTCGCGGATGCACTGGCTGACGTCCCCAACTGTGTTCAACGGGCTGCCGCCACGCATTCCCACGTGGGCTTCTCAGGCCTTCAGCCGTTCCCAGGCATCCCGACCCCGATCTGGACATGGGGCGTGGTGTCGGCCCGATTCGATCTCCAGCCGCAGGGCTCGGCCTGGTGGCTAGCCGCTGCAGACACCCTGGATCCGCGCGCCGCTCGCTGTCAGGACGTGCCGGTCCCGACTTGACCCTGATTGGCAAGGGAGGTGTTCCCGATGACGCTGACAGAGGCTCCCTCCAGGAGGGGCAGGTACCTGACCCTGGTGCTGTCGTTGGCGCTCGGGACGACCTCCCTCGCCGACGCCCAGGAACCCCGGTTCGACGTCGAGCCCCGCTGCCCCCCAGCTTTGCTGACGGCGGACTCCCTGATTGCCCAGGTGGAGCGGACGGACGTCCGAGCCGAAGGCGCGACGTCCGCGCCCGGAGGGCGGAGCGTATGGTCGGTGGTCGAGAAGCCCTTCACGGCTGTCGATTCCTGCCCTCGCTTTCGTCCCGGCGTGCAACCTCGGGTTGCCGCCCTTCGACTGCTTGACTTCGCATTGGACGAGGCCGGCCCCGACGCCGCCCCTGATGTACTCTACGCCCTGAGTGTCGCGTTCGCCACCCGCCCCGAAATCGTTGGGCCGCTTCCGGTTGACCGACTCGTCGAGGGTCTTGCCGATGCGGCGACCGAAGGCGCCAGAAACGGAGCGCTACGGGTGCTGATGCGGCACGTGCCCCATGAACCTCGGGCGAGGGAGGCGATCCTCCGCTTGGCCCGAGCCCAGGAAGGTCCTCCGGCGTGGCCAGATCTTCCCTGGACCATCGTCGACTGGGTGCGGGGGCGCTCCAGTGACGCCGATGTCACGATCGCCGACGCCCTGCGTGCCGAGCCCAGCCGCCTGATGAACCCCCGGGTCCGCTGGTGGGCCGTGTGCGGCCCAGCGGCCAGTCAGTACCACGGTCGCTTCCCGCAGGAGGGCGATCTGGACGACCCCTGTCATCCGGCGCACATGCCACCTGTGCTGCCGAGTGGGTAATGCCGGGATCGATGCGTATTCCCAGGGAGGGTGCAATGCGCTTGACCATGATGAGGAGCCCACCCCGACTCTGGATCCGGTTGCTGTTCGGAGCCGCGGCAGGGGCCTCCTCGGTCCTGCTACCGGCGGAGGCGGAAGGCCAGATTCGCCCTGTGGAAGTCGAGACCCGTTGCCCGGCTGCCGTGCTTACGGTGGACTCCGTGATCGCCGAAATCGAGGCGATCGCCGCAGCGCCCGCGCGGGACCGTCCCGACCGGCGGGGCCAGCAGACCTGGGAAACGGTCCGCCGCCCCTTCACGGCAGCGGAGCCGTGCCCCCGTTTCCGGCCGGACGTGGAGCCCCGGGACGCCGCGGCGCGCCTGCTGCAGCACGCGCTCGAAACGGAGTCACCGATGGTCGCGGGGCAGGCCCTCTTCGGGCTTTCGTTTGCCTACGGGCAGCGTCCAGATCTGGGCCCGCCCCCAATCGCGACACTGTCCGAGGCCCTCGCCACGGGCCGGACATCGAGGGCTCGCGGTACGAGCCTCGAGCTCCTGATTCGGTGGTCGACGGTCCACCCCGAGGCCCGGGCCATTGTCATGGAGTGGGCTCGCGCGGAGGTCGGACCCCCGGCCTGGCCGGAACTCCCCTGGGAGGTTCTCCAGTCCGTGCGGGGCAGCCCGGACGCCGGCAGACTGGCGATTGCCGAAGCGATCACCGCCGAGCCCGAACGGCTCAGGAACCCCAGGGTACGCTGGTGGGCGGTGTGCGGGCCTGCCTCGGGCCAGTACTACCATCGGATCCCGCAGGAGGGCGACCAGGACGACCCGTGTCACCCGGTGCACATGCCACAGGTTCTGCCGGGAGGGTAGGAGCTGACGCGACCCTCGGTCTACCCGAACCGGTCGAACCCTCCTTCCACATCACGGCTCCCCCCCACAGATCAGTCCGCCGGCTCAGCCCGCGGGAATGACCGCAATCCCGGGCATCCCGTGGAACCCCCGGTCGAAGGTGGCCACGCGACCCTCGGCCATCCGGCGGGCCGCGGCGGCCACGGCGGCATCGACGAACCCGATCCCGTTGCGCCCCTCGAGCCGGAAGGTGTCCAGCGTCGCTCGGAAGAGGTCGGAGCAGGGAACGAAGACGAGTTCCCGCGCATCGAGCAGGAGCCCCGCAGCTTCGACGGCCGCGTCGTGACCGACCTTCGCCTGGATCACCGTCAGCACCTCGAGGAGGACGTACTCGAGAAGCACCCCCTCTTCCCACTCGCCCCCCAGGAAGCGGTCCATGAAGGCCGCGGCGCGGGCGTGATGCACGTCTCGCTGGTTCAGGAACGCGATCAGCAGGCTCGAATCGAGCACGATCACGGGGCAGGGTCCGGCTCGGTGCCTCCGGCGGGAGCGGGGCCGAGCCCGTACACCACCTGGTCCACCTGTTCGCTCAGCCGCTCGGTACCGGGTGGGAAGGGAAGGGGCACCAGCTCGGCGAGACTTCGCCGCCCGGGTTCCTGCCCCGGCCGCGACAGGTAGACCTCGATGGCCTCGTTCACGACCTGGCCCATCGTCTTGCCGTCGAGAGCGGCCCGCGCCTTGAGGGCCCGGTAGGCCCGCGGGTCCAGGTTCCGGATCGTGGTGTCCATTCCCGAATCTACCCGATGTGTGCGTTGTGTTGCAAGCGTGCGCCCCGACCCCGCCACCCCCGCCGTTGATCCCCCCGGCGTGCACCCGGTACCTTCCCCGGCATGCGCCCCTCCTCGGCCAACCCCGACGACACCCCCCTGATGCAGCAGTGGCGCGATGCCAAGTCCAGGCACCGCGACGCGCTCATCTTCTTCCGGGTAGGGGACTTCTACGAGCTCTTCCACGACGATGCGAAGGAGGCGTCGCGCCTGCTGGGGCTGACGCTGACCGCCCGGAACAACGGGGCCGCGGCGCAGGTGCCCATGGCCGGGGTGCCGGCGAAGGCGCTGGACGAGTACCTGGCCCGCCTCGTCCGCACCGGCCGCCGCGCCGCGATCTGCGAGCAGGTCGAGGACGCCGGCGAGGCGAAGGGGATCGTCCGCCGCGAGGTCGTGGAAACGGTCACGCCGGGCACGGCGCTGGCCGACACCCTGCTCCAGGAGCGGCGAAACAACTACCTGGTGGCCGTCGTGCCCGGGGCGCTCGCGGCCCTCGACCTCTCCACCGGCGAGTTCCACCTGCAGCCCCTTCCCCACGGGGGTTCCGGAGATGCGACGCTCGCCGCCGAGCTCGGTCGCCTGGAGCCCGCCGAGCTCCTCCTTCCCCGCTCCGACGAGGGGCGCTTCGGTGACAGTGGAACTCGGGGGCCGGGGGGCGCGCCCCTCACCTTCCGAGACGACCTCTACTTCGATCTCGAGGCCGGCGACGAGGCGCTCAGGCGCCGCTTCGGCATCGCGCGGCTCGACGCGCTGGGCTTCGGACCCGCCGACGCCGACCTGGTCCGGGCCGGCGGCGCCCTCGTCCAGTACGTGCGCGAGACGCAGCCCGCCGCCGCCGATCACCTCCAGCGCCCCCGCATCCTCCGGCCCGGCGCCGAAATGGTGCTCGACGAAATGACCCGCAGGAACCTGGAGCTCGTGGAGCCGCTCCGCGCGGGCGAGGAGGGGGGCACCCTGGTCGAGGTCCTCGACGAGACGGTGACCGCCATGGGGGCCCGGCTCCTCCGTCGCTGGATCCTCCGCCCCCTCGTGCACCCCCCCGCCATCTGGCGAAGGCAGGAGGCGGTGGCCGAACTCCACGGATCCCGCGAGCTCCGCACGGCGCTCCGTACCGAGCTCGGCGGGATCCGCGACCTGGAGCGGCTGGCCGGAAAGATCGGGACCGGGCGGGTCACCCCCCGGGAACTCCGGGCGCTGGGCGCCTCGCTCGAACGGCTGCCGGCCCTGGCCGCCGCCGGGAGCGAGGCCCAGGCCGATCTCCTCCGCGAGCTCACCGTGGAACTCGACACCCTCGACGACCTCGCGGCCCGCATTGCCCGCGCCATTTCGGACGATCCCCCGGGCACGATCCAGGACGGCGGCGTCATTCGCCCGGGCTTCTCCGACGAGCTCGACGAGCTCCGGAGCGTCCGCGACGGCGCCGTGGACTTCATCGCCTCGCTCCAGGCCCGCGAGCGCGAGCGCACCGGGATCGCCTCGCTCAAGGTGGGCTTCAACAAGGTGTTCGGGTACTACCTCGAGGTCACGCGCGCGAACCTGGACCGGGTCCCGGACGACTACGTGCGGAAGCAGACGCTTTCGGGGGGCGAGCGCTACTTCACCCCCGAGCTCAAGGCGTGGGAGGAGAAGGTCACCGGCGCCGAGGAGCGGATCCTGGCCCTCGAGACCTCGCTCTTCCAGGAGCTGCGCCGCGAGGCGGCCGCGGAGGTCCCTCGCATCCAGGCGGCCGGGGCCGCGGCGGCGTGCCTCGACGTGCTGGCCACGCTGGCCCACGTGGCGGTGCGCCGGCGCTACGTGCGCCCGGTGCTCCAGGCGGGGGAAGACGGCCTGCCCCGGGGGGGCGTTTCCCTTCGCATCGCCGCCGGGCGACACCCCGTCGTCGAGACCATGATGCCCCGCGAGGACTTCATTCCGAACGACCTGGAGCTCGGCGACGAGGGGTGGATCGTGATCCTGACCGGCCCGAACATGGCCGGGAAGAGCACCATTCTGAGGCAGGTGGGGCTGATCCAGCTCCTGGCCCAGGTGGGCTCGTTCGTGCCCGCCGACGCCGCGGCGCTCCCGGTCTGCGACCGCATCTTCACCCGGGTCGGGGCCTCCGACAACCTCGCCCGGGGGCAGTCCACCTTCATGGTCGAGATGAACGAGACCGCGGCGATCCTGCACGGCGCCACCGACCGGAGCCTCGTCCTCCTCGACGAGATCGGCCGGGGCACCTCGACCTACGACGGCGTCTCCATTGCCTGGGCGGTGACCGAGCACCTTCACGCCCGGGTGGGCGCGCGCACGATCTTTGCCACGCACTACCACGAGCTGACGCAGCTCGGGGACCTTCTGGACGGCGTGCGGAATATGAACGTGGTGGTGCGCGAAGCGGGCGACGACATCGTCTTCCTGAGGCGCCTCGAGGCCGGGGGCGCCGACCGCTCCTACGGCATCCAGGTGGGACGACTCGCCGGACTTCCCCCCGAGGTCATCGCCCGCGCGAAGATGATCCTCGCCGAACTCGAGGGGACGCACACGCGGGGCGGGGAAGGGCTCGGCCGCACCGAGCCGCCTCCCCAGCTCTCCCTCTTCGCCCCGGCGGATCCGGCGGCCGCGCGCCTCCTGGCCCGCCTCCGGGCACTCCAGATCGACGACCTGACGCCTCTCGAGGCGCTGAACCTGCTGGCGGCGCTCCGTGCCGAGGCCGCCCCGGACGCATGAACCGCATTCCTCTCCTTCTCTGCCCCCTTCTTCTCGTGGCCGCCTGCGCCGCCGCCGAGATCGAACCCCCCGAGCCCCTCTACGGCGAGGAACCCATCCCCTACCCGGAAGCGCTCTGGGACGAGGGGGTCGAGGGGACCACCCTGCTCCGCATCCGCGTCACCGACACCGGGGTCGTGGACTCGGTCGAGGTCGAGACGAGCTCGGGGCACGAGGGGCTCGACGCCGCGGCCATCGAGGGCGCGCGCGACCTCCGCTTCCAGCCCGGGCGCCGGAACGGAAAGCGCGTGCGCATGTGGGCCTCGATCCCGGTCGAGTTCTCGGCGAGACCCCGCCCCAGGAACGCCCCGGACGCCGGCTTCCCATGACCGAGCCCCGCTTCACCCGCCCCGTCGATTCCGTCCTCGAGCTCGTGGGCTGGACCCCCCTGGTCCGCCTGCACCGGATCGGCAGGGGACTCCGCACCCCGATCTACGGCAAGTGCGAGTTCATGAACCCCGGGGGCTCGGTGAAGGACAGGATCGGCGAGGCCATGGTGGCGGCCGCCGAGGCCTCGGGCGCGCTCCGCCCCGGGGGGACCATTGTCGAGGGAACGAGCGGCAACACCGGCGTGGCGCTGGCCCTCGCCGCGATCCCCCGCGGCTACCGGCTCATCTTCACGATGCCCGACAAGATGAGCCGCGAGAAGGTGAAGCTCCTCGAGGCCTTCGGGGCCCAGGTCGTGATCACCCCGACCGCGGTCCCCCCGGACCACCCGGACCACTACGGAATGCGCGCCGCGCAGATCGCCCGCGACACCCCGGGGGCGGTGCTCGCCGACCAGTTCTACAACCCCGCGAACCCCGAGGCCCACTACCGGACCACCGGCCCCGAGCTCTGGGAGCAGTCCGAGGGGCGGATCACGCACTTCGTGGCGGGGGCGGGCACCGGGGGCACCCTCTCGGGCACCGCGCGATTCCTGAAGGAGCGGAACCCCGGGGTCCGGGTGGTCGGGGTGGATCCGGTGGGCTCGATCATCGCCCACTACTTCCACGAGGGCGAGAAGCTCGAGGGGGAGCCCTACGCGGTCGAGGGGCTCGGGAACGACAAGATCGCGGGAACCCTGGACCTGTCGCTCGTCGATGACTACCGCACGGTGACCGACGCAGAGGCCTTCGCCATGGCGCTCCGACTGACCCGCGAGGAGGGGCTCTTCGTGGGCGGCTCCGCCGGACTCAACCTGCACGGCGCCCTGGAAGTGGCCCGGGAGCTCGACGACCCCGACGCCTTCGTGGTGGCGGTGCTCTGCGATACCGGCGACCGCTACCTGTCCAAGCTCTACGACCGCGACTGGATGCGCGAGAAGGGGTTTGACCCCGAAGCTGCGGCCTCCCAGCCCGTGGCATCCCCGACCGCGGCATCGACTTCCGCCGCATCCCCTTCGGCGGCATCACCCGCGCCTGTCTCCGCCGCGACGCCCGCCTCCCCCGCGACGCCCGCCTCCCCTGCGACGCCCGCCTCGCCCCCCGGATCCCGCCCATGAAGATCGTCGTGCTCAAGGGAGGCGACTCGAGCGAGCGCGAGGTGTCGCTCAGCTCCGCATCGCAGGTGGAGGAGGCCCTCGCTGCCGGCGGCCACGAGGTCACCGCCCTCGACGTGCGCGATCGGACCCTTCCGGGCATCGTCACGACCCACCCGGCCATGGCCGCCTGCGACCTGGTCTTCCCGGTGCTCCACGGCGGGGCAGGGGAAGACGGCACCCTCCAGGCACTCCTCGCCCTCGCGGGGATCCCCTTCGTCGGGAGCGATCGGGTCGGCTGCACCCTCTCGATGGACAAGGAGATCTCGAAGCGCCTCTTTCGGGATGCGGGGGTGCCGACCCCCGACTGGATCGTCGCGCGGGCTCCCGACCCCGGGGCCGACCCGGGGGCGCTCCCCCCGGACCTGCTCGACGCCGTGGAGGCCCGCCTCGGGCTTCCGGTCATCGTCAAGCCGCCCTCGGGGGGATCGACGCTGGGGCTCACCCTGGCCCACGACCGGGCCGAGCTCGAGGCCGCGGTCCCGGTGTCCGCGCGCCACGAGCCCCGCATCCTCTTCGAGCGCTACGTGAAGGGGCGGGAGCTCACCGTGGGCATCGTCGGACGCGGCACCCCCGGAGACCCCCTCGTGCCCCTTCCGGTGGGCGAGATCCGGCCGGCCCACGAGCTCTTCGACTACGCCTGCAAGTACGAGCCGGGCCTGGCCGACGAGATCTTCCCGGCCGACCTCGACCCGGCCATCGCGGCCCGAACGCAGGCGCTGGCGCTCCGGGTGCACGAGCTGCTCTTCCTGAGGCACCTGTCGCGGGTGGACTTTCTTCTCGACGCCGACGGGGAGCTCTGGTGCCTCGAGGCGAACGCCCTTCCCGGCATGACCGCGAACTCGCTCCTGCCGCGTGCCGCCAGGGCCCATGGCTGGAGCTTTCCCGAGCTCTGCGACCGCCTGGCGCGCATCGCCGCCGGGGCCGGAACTCCCCCCCTCCCGACGGGTTGAACCGGGCATGTCGTACGGATCCCACTCGGCCCCCGGAAGCTTTGCCGACCGGATGGACGCCTTCCTCACCCCGTGGGTGAAGAGGCTCCTCCTGGCGAACGGCGCGGTCTTCCTCGTGAGCCTCGTGGTGCCGATCGGATTCCTCGTGCGCTGGTTCGGCTTCACGCCGGCCGAGATCCTGTTCCGCCCGTGGGGAATCTTCACCTACATGTTCGTGCACGGCGGCTTCTGGCACGTGCTCTTCAACATGCTGGTGGTCTTCTTCTTCGGTCCCCCCCTGGAGCGACGGCTCGGGGGCACCGAGTTCCTCAAGCTCTACCTGCTGGGCGGGCTCGGAGGGGCGCTCGCAGGCTTCGCCTTCGCCTTCTCGACCCCGGTCATCGGCGCGTCGGCCGCGGTCTTCGCGCTGATGCTCGCCTTCGCCTGGTACTGGCCGAACGCCCCGATCTACATCTGGGGCATCTTCCCGGTGAAGGCGAAGTACCTGGTTGGCGTCCTCGTGGTCTTCACCTTCCTCGCCACCTTCTCCGACGCCCAGTCGGTGACGGCCCACTTCGCGCACCTGGGCGGGCTCGTGGCCGGGGCACTCTACCTGCGCTTCGGTGCGGGGTCGGGTGGCGCCTCGGCCTTCCTCTCCCGCTCGCCCCGCATCCCCAGGGTCGCCATCGTCCGGCAGAAGACCGAGGCGGGATCGGAGGGGCGTCCCGCCGCCGACGCGCGCCCGGATCCCCGCGCGGGCGGCCGCGACCGCGGTGCCGCGACCACGACCCGCTCCCGCCGTGCCGACCGGGGCGAGGCCGAGCTCCTCGACGAGGTGGACCGCATCCTCGACAAGATCTCCGAGTCGGGCATGGCGTCGCTCACCGAGGGGGAACGCGCCATTCTCGACGAGGTGTCGCGCCGCCGGCGTTCGAACTGATATTTTCCGGAATCGGCAGACGCGCGCCGCCCCGCCCCGGTGGGTCCGCGCGCACAACGCGGCTCCGTGGAGGCACCCGGTGGCAGGTCACAACAAGTGGTCGCAGATCAAGCGCAAGAAGGCCGTGCTCGATGCGAAGCGCGGGAAGATCTTCACGAAGATGATCCGGGAGCTCACCGTCGCGGCCCGCGAGGGAGGGGGGGAGCCCGACTTCAACCCCCGCCTGCGGCTGGCGGTGGACCAGGCCAAGGCCGCGAACATGCCCGCCGAGAACATCGAGCGGGCGATCAAGCGAGGCACCGGTGAGCTCGAGGGGGTCGCCTACGAGGAGCTGACCTACGAGGGCTACGGTCCCGGGGGGGTCGCGCTCTACATCGAATGCACCACCGACAACCAGAACCGCACCGTGGCCGAGGTGCGCCACATCCTCCAGAAGAACGGGGGGAACCTGGGCACCACCGGCTCGGTGGCGTGGCAGTTCGACCGGAAGGGGCAGGTCTTCATCGACGCCGCGAAGCACACCGAGGAGGAGGTCTTCGAGGCGGTGCTCGAGGCCGGTGCCGACGACGTGATCGCCTCCGGCGAGGAGATCATCGTGACCACCGAGGTCCCGGAGTTCCACCCGGTGCAGGAGGCGCTCAAGGCGGCGGGGATCACGTTCACCTCGGCCGAGCTCGCCATGATCCCGAAGAACGAGGTGGACGTGGGGGGTGCCGACGCCACGAAGCTCGTGAAGCTCCTGGACCTGCTCGACGACCACGACGACGTCTCGAAGGTGTCGTCGAACGCGAACCTCGACGAGGCAGCGCTGGCCGAGGCCATGTCGTGACGCCGGCCCAGGCGGCGCGCGCGGGGGCCGGCCCGGACGGGTCTCTCACCGTGCTCGGCGTCGACCCGGGAACGACCGTCACGGGGTACGGGGTGGTGCGAAGCGAGCCGGGAGGCGGCGGGGGAGGGAGCGAGGGAGGACGCGGCGGCATCCGGGGGGGCCGGCTCGTGCTTCTCGAATGCGGCGTGATCCGCCCCACGGCGAAGACGCCCCTGCCGTCGCGCATCCGCGAGATCTTCGAGGGGATCGACGCGCTCCTCGAGCGCTTCGCCCCCGACACCATGTCGGTCGAGAGCGTCTTCCAGGGAAAGAACGCCCGAAGCGCGCTCGTCCTCGGGCACGCCCGTGGCGCGATTCTCCTCGCCGCCGAGATGCGGGGGGTGGCGATCGCCGAGTACACCCCCGTGTCGATCAAGAAGGCCGTGGTCGGCCACGGCTCCGCCACCAAGGACCAGGTCGGACGCATGGTACAGGAACGACTCCGCCTCGTGGCGCCCCCGCGCCCGAACGACGCCGCCGACGGGGTGGCGGCGGCGCTCTGCCACCTGGTGCTCGGGGTACGCGGGGCGCGTGCCGCGGCCCTCGCCGGCGGACACCGATGATCCCGCGCATCCGGGGCATCCCATGATCTCCCGCATCCGGGGCACTCTCCTCCCCCGCGAGCCGGGCATGGAGCCCGATGCCGGGGGCGGAACCGTCGAGGTCGCCACCGCCGGGGGCGTCGTGTACCGGCTCGAGGTGCCGCGCACCGTGGCCGAACGCCTGCCGAGGCCCGGCGCCGAGGTGGAGCTCCGGACGCACCACGTGGTGAAGGCCGATGACCAGGTGCTCTACGGCTTCCTGGAGCCCGCCGAGCGCCTTCTCTTCCGGACGCTCCTGACCGCCCCGAACGTCGGTGGGCGCACGGCGCTGGCGCTCATGTCGACCATGCCGGTGGCGCGGCTCGCCCGGGCCATCGAGCACCGGGACCTGGCCCTCCTTGCGCAGGCTCCCGGCGTCGGGAAGAAGTCCGCCGAGAAGCTCGCCGTGGCCCTCTCCGACCGGGTGAAGGCGCTCGGGATCACCGCCGCCTCCGGGGCCGACGACGAGGCGGCGCAGGTGTCGCACCGGCAGGCCGCCGTCCGCGCCCTCTCGGCGCTGGGCATGACGACCGACGAGGCCGACCGGGCCGTGAGCGCCGTGCTCGAGGCCGACCCCGACGCCGAAACGGATGCGCTGATCCGGAAGGCGCTTTCCCGCCGATGAGCCGCCCAGACCGCGCCGAGGCGCCGCCGATGAGGCGCCACCCGTCGGCCCTCGAGCCACCCCCGAGCCCTGCATGAGCCAGCCCCGCCACGAGGTCACGACCCCCGACGCGCTCCCCGACGAGCACGAGATCGAGCCCGGGCTCCGTCCGCGCAGCCTCGACGAGTTCGTGGGACAGGAGCGGGTGCGCGAGGCGCTCCGGATCGCGATCGAGGCGGCGCGGGGAAGGCGGGAGCCGCTGGACCACCTCCTCTTCCACGGCCCGCCCGGCCTGGGCAAGACCACGCTGGCCGAGCTGATGGCCCGCGAAATGGGGGTGCAGATGCGGCAGACCTCGGGCCCCGTGCTCGAGAAGCCGGCCGACCTGGTGGCGCTCCTGACCGCGCAGGACGAGGGCGACATTCTCTTCATCGACGAGATCCACCGCCTGCGTCCGATCCTGGAGGAGTTCCTCTACCCGGCCATGGAGGACCACAAGGTCGAGATCCGGCTGTCGGAGGGCGCGCACGCCCAGACCATGACGATGCAGGTCGCACCCTTCACGCTGGTGGGGGCGACGACCCGCTTCGGGCTCCTGACCTCGCCGATGCGGGCCCGCTTCGGCATCGTGCAGCGACTGAACTTCTACCCGCCCACGGAGCTGGCGCGCATCGTCCGCCGGAGCGCCTACGTGCTGGGCGTGAAGACGACGGAAGAGGGCGCCGAGGAGCTCGCCCGGCGCTCGCGGGGCACCCCCCGGGTGGCGAACCGGCT